>JAGLSM010000029.1 GCA_023135745.1 Spirochaetota bacterium
GATGCCTTGATGTGTCCGGGCGCCATAAACAGCTGCAGCATGTATCTTTATCAGGAGAACAGGGGCGGGATAAGGGATGAAAACTGGGTGTTGCCTGAATATATGGAACTTGTCACATGTTTTATAGAGAAAAAAAATGTTAGAATTCCCAAGCAGAACAGGATACAAAAGACGAGTGAATTAATAAGTAAATTCAAATTGAAACCTGGAAAATCAAGAGGCTATTTAATAAAACCACTTTTCAGCGAAGCCTATCATTTTGGAATTATTGTTTTTGAAGTAGGTTCAGTAATTGAGCTGACTTATGAAACAATACGGGAAAACATCAGTAACGCACTGTGGAGAATAATGCTGTTTGAAAAGCTCAAGGATACCCAGGTCCAGCTTATACAAAAAGAAAAAATGGCTTCACTTGGAACAATGATTGCAGGTATTGTACATGAGATTAACAACCCCATTAGTTTCATGAAAACTTATCTGGAGCTTCTATTGCAAAATAATGCCGGAATGATTGAATTTTTTAAAGGCCCGTTTAATAAGATGCTTGAAGGGATTCCGGATGATAATCTTTATAACTCAATTCTTGGTTTGATCGAAAAAAACAAGCTTTATGAAAAAATTAATAAATCAGGGGAAATGGTTGATGACCTTTCTGTAGGTGTAAAAAGGATTATAGAGATAATCAACAATTTAAAGAATTTCAGCCGTCTCGGTGAATCTGAAAAAAAACGGGAAGACGTAAATAACTGTATTGACAGCACTATAAATATTATCCCGAAAACTTTTCTAAAAAAAATACAAATAAAAAAGACTTACGAATCATTGCCTTATATACTGTGTTATCCGAGCCAACTCAATCAGGTTTTTCTAAATCTCCTCATGAATGCTGTTCAGGCTATGCAGGGAGATGGTAAAATACAGATTGTTTCAGAGATAAAAAATAAAAATATTGAGGTTTCAATCAGGGACAACGGGCCGGGTATCCCTGAAAAGATTATAAATAAAATATTCGATCCCTTTTTTACAACCAAGGCTGAAGGTAAGGGTACAGGGCTTGGCCTTTCTATCTGCTATACTATTCTTGAACGGCATGACGGAAGAATTGAAGTAGAGAGCAAAGAAGGTTATGGCAGCGTCTTTAAATTATATTTACCGCTGGGAGAAGCGTATAATGAATAAAAAAGAAAAATTAAAACTGCCCTCCAAAAGGGAGATGATTAAAACAGGAAAAAAAGATGGAAAATCTATAAAATTAGAAAAAGATATACTGAATAAAAAAAAGAAAGACCGTCCGGTACTCATTTATGTTGATGATGAGGTTCATAATCTGAATTCATTTTATCTTAGTTTTGAAGATGATTTTGCTATTTTTACTGCGGATAACGCGGAAGCCGGATGGAAGCTGCTTATTGAAAATAAAAATACAGCTATAGTTATAACAGATATGAAGATGCCGGATATCAATGGTGCAGAATTTTTAAAGAAGGTTTTAACTATTAACTCTAATCCAAGAAGGTTAATACTGACTGCTTACGCGGAGCCTAGTTATCTGATGGATAGTATGAATAAGGGCTCTGCTCATCGTTATATCCTTAAACCCTGGCAGAAACAGGATTTATTAATGGTGCTTAATGAGCAGCTGCATATTTTTAATCTTGAAAAAACCAACAGGGAGTACATGAGTCAACTTGAATTAAAGGTTTCTGAAAGAACCAGAGACCTTGAAAATGCATTAAAAATTATAAATAATTATTTAAAATTGTCTAAGGATATTCAGCAGAACATTCTGCCCCGCAATCTTGAAGAAATAGAAAATTGTGATTTTTATATTAAGTATCTTCCAATGATAGAGGTTGGAGGCGATTTATACGATATTTTTGAAATTGAGTCCGGATACATTAGAGTGTTTTTAGCAGATGCAATTGGGCATGGGATTCCGGCCGCATTAATAACAATGATAATAAAAGTTGAATACGAATCATTAAAAAAAGGATTTTTCAATAATCCTGCGGAACTCTTAGAGAGAATCAATCAAAATTTTTTAACTAGATACGAATGGCTTTCAGTATTCTTTACCTGTATCCTGATTGATATTGATTTAAACAAGAATGAGCTGATATATTCCGCTGGAGGTCATCCTACTCAGTATATCATTGAGAAAAACGGTCTAAGGGAACTAGAATCAACCGGCAAACTGATTGGTATTGTTGAAAATACAAAATACCATCAGAGAAAAGAAAAACTATCCGAGAATGACAAAATACTTCTTTTTACTGACGGATTATTTGAAGAATTTAATCAAGGCGGAGAAATTTATGGAGAGAACCGTTTGATAGAGGTAGTTAAAGAAGAACAGAGTAAATCAATAAGCGAAATTGTAGAAAAAATTCTTCACAAGATGTATTCCTTTACAAAAGGGACAGAAATTGGAGATGATATTACAATAATTGGGTTTGAAAGAAAATCTGCTGAGAATAAGCGAAAAAAATCATAATCTAAAAACATGATATATACTGGCGAAGCGTTCAACTGACAATATCGAAACTTGCGGGTCTAAAAAGAATGTAATTAAGTAGTTATACATTTAAACCGTTATATTAAGATACCCAAGTAATTAAAAAAGGATAATGAGTGCTTTTTTTCGAGAAAAAAAACAAAGATGACCTCAATCGCAGATTATACCGAAGACATAGTATTTATCAGACTACGTTCTACAGGATGGGCGATAGTGCTAATACTGTAAAAAACTGTATGATACATGATATAAGCTATGGTGGAATATTAATAGAATTAGATGAAGATATTGATATTGGTACAAATATAATTGTGCTGATGAATTTCAATGGAAATATATTGCAGGAAAAGGTTAATACCATAAGACATAATAAATCACTTAATAAGAAGTACGGCTGTGAGTTTACAGATGATTCAAAAAAAGAGGGACGCGAAGAAATCCTCTCGACTTTTTTTGAAAATATCAATGAAAAACAAACTGAGATAAATTAAGGGAACCTCTAAATACTGGAATTGGCCGAATGTTATGGATTGGGATTGAGAGCATACATAACGGCAAAAAATCTCCAAAACTTTTGATGAGCATCTGATTTTTAGAGGTGTAATTTTATTCCTCCTTTGCATTAATTAGGATAAATTAAACTATAGCAGCTTAAAAAAACTAAGGTAGAAAAAGGAGGGGAAAATTTTGCATAATATTTTTTCAATAAATAAAATGCTCTATTGCAAAGGTGGACGCCCTGAAGTTGACTGTATATTTTGTGAAATTGTTAAAAAAACCGGCAAAGTAATCGAGCTTGAAATATTCAGGAATGACCTTGTTATAATTGTCGCTAACTTATACCCGTATAATCCCGGTCATTTGCTTATTTCTCCTATTAGACATGTCAATGATCCGAGGAATTTAAACAAAGAAGAGTCTTCAGAAATAGATTTGTTCATGAAAAAATCCATGGATATTCTTGATGACCTATATCAACCGCACGGTTTTAATGCAGGCTATAATATAGGTTCTTTTGGAGGAGCGAGTATCGAACATCTTCATTTACATATAGTTCCCAGGTATGAAAATGAACTTGGTTTTGTTGATATAATTGGAGGTTCAAAAATTTATATTGAGGACCCTGTTGAGACAATGGAAAAACTTAAAAAGGCTTTTTCTTAAGAACAAATAATAAATGTTATACAACATAAGATCCTGTACGATAACTCTAATATAGGATCATGAAAGGATTTTTATAAAGCTGTAATTCTTTCCTTGCAAAAATCACTGCAATATTATAAATTAATTACAGTTTAGGTGTCTTAAATATCGGTTATGAAACCTTTAAAACAAGTAAGTTTATAATATGGTCGACGTTGAGGACACCTCCTCATTTTAAATTATAAAAATAAGGTGCTGCAAAAACTAAATGGCCGAAAAACTATATGAAATAGGACAACCTGCCGACAAGGCATATCTTCTAAGATCCGGCGAGGTGGAATATTGGGTGACAAAAGATGATTATATTCTGTTTGAAGCACAGAATATAATTATTGGTGCCAGTGAACTGCTTATTGCAATGAGCCGTAAGGAAGTTATATCAAGACATATGACTCTGATTAAAAAGGGAGATGCGGTAATAAATCCAATAAAAGCTGAGAAGCTTGCCTCCATTATCACCACATATACAATAGGATTTTCTGTAGCACGTCATATCGCTGAAACAATTACAAAACTTCATGGGATCCTTTCAAATAAAATGAATAAACTTCATGAATCTGAAAGGATTTCCAGAGATGTAACCAAGGCATATGTAGAAATTATGAATCTTCTTGAGCAGGAATCCCTAAACCAGCATTTTCCATGGCTTTTTTCTTTATTAGAAAAAGGAAAAAAGAGCGGTGCGTATAATTTTGGACTTTCTTTTATTAGTAAAAAAGAAGAGACTTCAGTAGATGTTGACTCTGCCGGTTTGATAAAGTATAAAAGAATCTATCCTAAGGGTTCAATTATATGTAAGCAGGGAGACAAGGCAGATGATATGTTTATACTTATGGATGGGAAAATTGAAGTGCGTATAAACAACAATCCAATTGATATTATTTCCAGGAAAGGGACAATAATAGGGGAAATGGGTTTAATCCTTCAAAAGGCAAGGACAGCTACACTCAGGGCACTTGATGATACGCATATGGTTAAAATAGGTTCAGGAGACATGGCGTCTGTATTTAAAAATGATACACAGACTTTTTTTGATATGATGACAGCCCTTGCATTCCGGGAGTATGATAACTGTGAGAAGATAAGAGAGTATTCTGATATGGTAGAGCTTGTTACTGCCGGCCATGGTGATACTATGGAAGGCCAGCTTGTAGAGTATAGTGAAGAATTGTCAAAGCTGATGTCGGATATTGCAAAATATTCGGACGAAAATCCTAAAATGGACTGGCTTCAAAGCATCAATGAACTTTCTTCAAAAAAGATAACTAATCTTTTACTTGATGCATCCAAAGTCAGGGGCGATGCGGTAAACCAGGATGATACAGATAGTCAGCCGGAAAAAGAAAAAATATACAGGCCGGTCCGGGATACAACAATGCCCGAAATTGACTGGTATTAATAATAATGATTTATATAAATTTATAAAAAATTAAAATTATAGCATAATAGGTTGGCACTATTGAATTATTTTAACCGTGTGTTCTGGCTTGCGAGAAAAAATTTCTTACGCAGTTCTCAATGGAACATTGCTACTACCTTAATCTGTACGGTTTCTATAATTATATTTTTTCTTTTTTATTTATTTCACAACATTCCCAATAAATTGTTTTTAACACAGATAGAAAATTCTTTCTGGCTTGTGAATTTTCTGGTGACTGTTATATTGTTTTTGAATTTTATTTCTTTAATGTCGATATTTTATCTTATTAACAGAGTTAGATCTCATGAAATTGGAGTCCTAAGAGGGATAGGCGCTAAGCGTGGATATATTTTTTTAATGGTTATGGCTGAAACTCAATTAATTGTAATTATGGCTTCTGTATTTGCTCTAATTATATCCATTGCAGCTGTTTCTTTATGGGGAAAATTTTTAAAAGATATTTTCACTATTCCTTCAGGAATAAGGGGCTTTTTCTCGATATTTTTTACTGCGTTATTGTCTATACTTTCAACTTCAGTAATTTCTTTTTTCGCGGCTCTTTATCCCGCGTTTAATATTTCCATTTCTGAACCTTATTCAGTTATGAGGCGTAGGGAGTAAACATGATTACCAAGGTTATAAATGTACATAAGACATACGGTTCCAGGGAATCCCGTGTTACTGCTCTCAACGGTGTATCTCTGGATATAAATGACGGAGACTATATATCAATAATAGGTCCTTCGGGAAGCGGAAAAACAACATTATTATCCTTAATTGGGTGTTTAATACATCCCTCAAAAGGCGATGTTTATTATAATAAAAACAGGGTTTCGGATATTTCCGAGGAGGAACTCTGCATATTAAGGGGACAGGAAATCGGATTTGTGTTTCAGTTTACTGACTTACTTTCGAATTTAAATGTGCTTGAAAATGTTCTTGTCCCGGTTATTTTTAATGATGGCCAAATATCTTTAAAAAAACAATACGCAAAAGAACTTCTTGAGAGGCTGGGGCTTGGCTATTGTATGTATGCAAAGACAAATTTTCTGTCAGGCGGGGAACGTCAAAGGGTTGCAATTGCCCGTGCAATGATAAATCGTCCCAGACTGATTCTTGCGGATGAGCCAACCGGAGATCTTGATGCGAAAACCAGTGAACTGATTATTAAACTGTTCAACGAATTCAATTCTGAAGGCGTTACCATTATTCTTATTACCCATAATAGGAATTTCGCAGACAATGCGAAAAATATATATCAAATGGGTGAAGGAAGAATACAAAAAATCCTGAAATAATTGCACCTTAAGTAATAGATCAATTAATTGAAAAAGTGGATTTATATGTCTGACTTTACATGGATCGAAAAAAAAGGATATCTGATTAACAGTATAGCTCTGGAAATGGGATATACCTTTGCTGTGTCGTTAAAGGACTCGGGCTCAATGAGTATTGATTCTGAATCCTCCGGTGATTCTAATAGAAAGGATTTTCTCAAAAATTTGAATTTACAGGGAAGAACGCTTGTTTACGGGAAACAGATTCATGATGACAGAATTGCTGTTATTAAGCAAAATGAAGATAGTTTTTTTAATACGGCTGATAAACCTTTTGAAAATACGTATTCTTTTTTTGAGACTGACGGTATAGTTTCTGCTGAAACTGAGCTATGTCTTGGAATATTTACAGCTGATTGTTTATCAATTGGAATAATTGATAATGTTAAGAACATGATTTCTTTAGTTCACTCAGGATGGCGGGGAAGCAATAAGAGAATTTTATCAAAAGCTGTCAAAAATCTACTCGATATGGGATCTAACATTAGCGACCAGCTTGTTTTTTTTGGTCCTTCTAATCAGTCTTGCTGTTATAAAGTAGGGACAGAGCTATATAAATATTTTGAAAAAAGGTTTTTTAATAAAACCGGCAGTGATGTATACTTTGATAATCAGGGTTTTAACATAAGCCTCCTGGATGAGTTTGGATTCAAAAAGAATCAAATATTTAAAAATCCGTATTGCACATCCTGCAATAATGATGTATTGTATTCATACCGCGCTGAAGGTGAAACTACAGGCCGAAATATGACAGTTTTATGTAAAAATTAATACGTAAAAATTAAATCAAAGAGAGTTTTTTATGTCTTTAGATGATTTGCAATATCAGGAAAATGATGTTGGTAAAATGAAAGGGTTTATTGCCCGCCTTTTTCTTAATCCAAATTTTCAGAATCTTCCTCTTCCGGAGGTTGAAGGTCTCTTAATAAATTTTCTAAAGCAGAATGAACAACAATTAATTGCTACTTTGACTTCAGATGAGTTTTACCCGGGACTTCAGTGGCGCGATGTACAGATACTTTTTTTCACGGTTTTAAAAGAGATAACTCTTGAGAAAATGATGCCCCAGATGAAAAAGCTTATTTCAGAAAAGATTGAACTTTCGTTTTTAACCAGGCTGGATAAGAAAAGCCCGGTAAATATTTCTTCTATATCCGGCAAGATTCTAGCATTTCTTGAAAAAATAGTTGCCAACAGGGAAGTCAGGATAAATTTTGATGTAACTTTCAAGCTTCTTGAAAATGATTATATAGACAAGTATGTCGAGTCTTTATTCAAGAGAAGGGAATACCTGTTTAATGAATTAACAAGGGTTGATTCGCTGCATCATCTGGATGCCATTGCACTTGCAAATTATGTCAAGACTGCATTGGTATTACGCAATGTGGTGTATATGAAACTCCCTGTTTCTCAGAATGTAAAAGGTGTCGGCACTGTTAGTAATCTCAACCTTTTTGATGTATGGGATAGACCCGCGTTAAAACAGACATTTCTTGACAAGCTGCATGGTGTACTATTTGATGAATTTCCTGAGATTCCGGAAGAATTCTTAAAAGCCGCTATTGATTCCAATAGGGATTGTAATGAGGAGACTTCTATGCTTTCGGGATGTTCACGTTTTCTGGCTATTATTTCTAAAAGAGGTAAAGATTATAAACCATGGATTAAGGTAGACAGAGGCGCGGAACAGCCGGATAAAAGCTGGTTTACAATAGCCAGGAAAAATTATCTTCATCATGGTCTTGATAAAAAGATGCTAGAAGAGTTTTTTAAAATTTCTGCGGATGGGAACTGGTAGGGGGAACAATGCAAAAGAAGAGCGGATTCTGGGAGACATTTATTCTGATTGCAATATTTCTTGTAATCATTCAGACATTCATAGAAGATTTTGCCGTTATTCAGGATTGGTCTGTAAGGCTAAGACAGCTGTTGATACTTACCGGTCTGTTTTTTGATTTTCTTTTTACTGTAGAATATTTTTTTAGACAGACACGTGCGATAAAAAGAAAAAACGGATGGAACTATTTCACAAGAGAAAGAGGCTGGATTGATTTTTTTGCATCTGTGCCGCTGTTACTCCTTAATTCAGGGCCGATGGCTTTTCTCCTGCTGACCGGTGAGGGTATTATATCTCTGGAAGTAGCAGGCGTTTTGAATATTCTAAAAGTTATAAAATCTGTAAGGGTAACCAGGGTTCTTCGTTTTATCAGGATGATTAAGCTTTTTGGAAAAATATACAATCCCGATTCAAAAATGGCTCAGCGCCATATTGCAAGAATAACAAGCATGTCAGTTGTTGTTATCGTTCTTGTTCTAATTGGAACCTCATTTATTAAGGTTTCACAGAAACATTATATGGAGAGCATTAAAAGAGATTATGGAGCACTTGTAAAAACGGCTAATGAGAACTCAAAAACAGATGCTATCAAGTTTAACTCACAGTTAAAAATTCTTCTAAAAACCAGAAGTGATTTTATCAGTGCCAAGCTTCTTGATAATGTGAAAATTTCTCAATTTACAAAAAAGGAAATAGAAAAAAGTTATTCAAAAGATGATTTATTTGTGATTAATTTTGATAATAATAAGATTAAAATAACAATATCAAAAAAAGCGGTGAATATCAGCGAGTCACAACATAGTCTTGTTGCATTAATTATTATCATTGTTCTTGTTATAACTCTACTGATTTTTTATACAAAACATTTTGCACAGACTGTTTCAGATGTAATTCATATTATGAGACGTGGAATGTCTGAAGCTGACTATAGTCTAAAAGTAAAAATCAACGAGCATTATCCTGATGATGAGATATATAAACTAGCCGAACTTTATAATGATCAGTGGCTGGTATTAAAAGATCTTCACCGTCCATTAGGAGAAAAGGCTCCTGGTGAGACTGAAGCATTTTCTCTGGATGATTTTCTATCTGCTAATCAGGGTGATGGGGAAGAATCAAAGTCCTAAAGAACTAAATGTCAGAATCATATTCAAATCTGTAATTCGGGGCTTCCTTGGTTATTGTAACATTATGCGGATGGCTTTCCCTTAGACCCGCGGAAGTTATCCTGATGAATTCACTTTTTTCTTTAAGGGATTTTATATCGGGTGACCCTGTGTATCCCATAGAAGCTTTTAATCCGCCAATCAGCTGATAAACAAAAGGAGACAAATCGCCCTTATAGGGGACTCTTCCTTCTATTCCTTCAGGGACAAGTTTTGATTCGGATTCTATGTCTTTCTGAAAATAACGGTCTTTTGATCCTGCAATCATTGCACCCTGGGAGCCCATGCCTCTATAAGATTTGAAGCTGCGTCCTTTATAAAATATCATTTCTCCGGGACTTTCTGTAGTACCTGCGAAAAGTGAACCAATCATTACACAGTCGCTTCCGGCTGCTATTGCTTTTGCAACATCTCCGGAGTATTTGATTCCTCCATCAGCAATTACGGGAACACCGTGTTTTTTTGCGACTTTTACGACATCTGTTATTGCTGTTATCTGGGGTACTCCAACTCCGGCTACTATACGGGTAGTGCAGATAGATCCTGGTCCGATTCCCACCTTTAACGCATCGGCTCCTGCTTTTATAAGAGCTTCGGCAGCTTCGGATGTGGCAATATTTCCGGCTATTATATCGATTGTGTATTGAGATTTTAAATACTTGACTATATCATAGATACCCTGCTGATGGCCATGTGCGGTATCAACAACTATTGCGTCCACATTTGCTTCTACAAGAGCAGCAGCTCTCTCTTTATCCATGTCAGTGACTCCTATTGCAGCAGCGACACGCAGGCGTCCTTTTTCATCTTTACAGGCATTTGGATATTTTATGAGCTTCATAATGTCTTTAATAGTAATAAGTCCTGAAAGTTTTCCATCATCATCCACAATCAGGAGTTTTTCAATCTTGTGTTTCTGCATAATATCCTTGGCATCTTCAAGGGTAGTTCCGATAGGTGCTGTGATAAGGTTTTCACTTGTCATTATCTCTGATACAGGGCGATCAAGTTCTTTTTCAAAACGAAGATCCCTGTTTGTTAATATTCCTACTAATTCACCGTTATCAACTATAGGCATACCGGAAATCTGATACTGCCTCATTTGGTCTATTGCTTCTTTTATAAGGATTGTCGATTTTAAAGTTACAGGGTCAGTTATAACTCCGTTCTCGGATCGTTTAACCTTAGCTACTTCAAGAGCCTGATTTTCTATGCTCAGGTTTTTATGTATAACACCTATCCCGCCGTCCTGAGCGAGAGCAATAGCAAGGGATGATGTTGTAACCGTATCCATGGCTGCTGAACAGATAGGTATCATTAACTTTATATTTTTAGAGAAAGACGTGGAGGTATTAACATCCTTGGGAAGAATATTGGACTCCATTGGAACAAGAAGAATATCATCAAAAGTAATCCCAATTTTTATTTTTTCCATTTTAAGCCTCCCATTTAATCATGAAAGTTAAAAAAAAAACAAGGATAATTCAATTTATTTACTGACAGAGTTGAATTCCTGTAAGATCCATCTATCTGTTTTTGTCATTTCAACGTAATATAACGAGGGTTTATTTTTGACTTCTGCAAGGACATGAAGCTGGGCAAGAGTTTTTGAGACTCTTAGAACATCAACTTTTATAATTGACGAAAT
>JAGLSM010000290.1 GCA_023135745.1 Spirochaetota bacterium
AATTTACACCTTACCTCCGACCCCGATAATTCATCCTGCCATGACAATATTTTAACCCAAGCCTTAAAAACAAAATCCGCAACGATCCGCCGCATCCGCAAAATCAGCGTTCTATCTCCCCATTCCCACACAAAACCCATTGACTATCAACTATATATGTATTATTCTATATACTATGAAAAAGATAAATAAAACAATTTTAAAATATTCTATTGGATTACCATTGGGTGCTTTGTTAGGTTACCTGTACTACTACTTCATTGGCTGCGCGTCGGGGACATGCCCTATAACATCCAGCCCCCTTTGGAGTACTCTGTATGGTACTGTTTTCATGGGTGCTTTGGCTGGCTTAATAAACACAAAAGACAAAAAAGAAGACAAGGAAAAACAAAAATGAAAAAAATAAACATATTACTTATTGTATTGGTATTGGCTGTCAACATGTTCGCGTGCAGCAAAAAAAGTGTCGGCAGCGCGAAGACCCTGGTCAAATGGATTTCTTATGATTCTGCCGTCCAAAAGGCTAAAACAAGCAAAAAACATCTTATTGTGGATCTTTACACTGACTGGTGTAGCTGGTGCAAGGTTCTCGACAAAAAAGTATACTCAAATAAAAAAATCGTGAAGGTTATGGATAAGCTGTTTCACCCTGTGAAAATAAACGCAGAGAGTGATTCGGTTGTCGCAAAAATACAAGGTATGGACCTTACGGGTCGGCAATTAACACAAATGTTCAAGGTTACCGGTTTTCCATCAACTGCTTTTCTTGACCCTGATGGTAAATTAATCGGTGTTGTTCCTGGTTATATTCCTCCTGAGAAATTCATACAGCTTATTAAATTTATTGGCGGTTCTCACTACAAGACTATGAAGTTTCAGGAATATCTTAAGAAGAATCCCGGAAAATAACACAGCCGTTGATTTTTAATACTCTCCTGTCTATTTTTATATAGTTAAAAAAAGTCAGGGGATTATTAATGGAAAAAGTTAGAGTCAGGTTTGCCCCAAGTCCAACAGGTTATCTTCACATCGGCGGACTGCGTACCGTTTTATTTAATTATTTATTTGCAAAACATTATAATGGCGATTTTATCCTGCGTATTGAAGATACAGACCGCAGCAGGTATGTTGAAGGAGCCTTTGAAGATATAAAAGAAAGTATCAAGTGGCTTGGTATTACATGGGACGAAGGTCCTGACGCGGGCGGAGATAAGGGGCCTTATTTTCAGAGTGAGAGGCTCGATTTTTATAAAAAGTACGCTGAACGTTTGGTTAATGAAGGAACGGCATATAAATGTTTTTGTACTTCAGAGCGTATTCAGGAAATAAAAGAAAAACAAAAGGCTTCCAAAGAACAAATCAGGTATGACAAACATTGCCGTAATTTTTCCAAAGATGAAGTTGCCAAAAATGAAGCTGCTGATCTTCCATATGTAATCCGTTTCAAGGTTTCGGAAGAAGGCCAGACAAAATTCGAAGATTATTTGCGTGATGAGGTAGTTTTTGAAAATGCTCAGCTTGATGATTTTATCATATTAAAAACTGATGGATTTCCGACTTACCACCTTGCAAGTGTAGTGGATGACCACCTTATGGAAATAACCCATGTTCTCAGGGGCGAGGAATGGATATCAAGCACTCCGAAACATGTCCTGTTATACAATGCTCTTTCTTTTAAAATGCCTGAATTTGTACACCTTCCGGTTATTCTTTCATCAAAGGGCGGTAAACTTTCAAAGAGGGACGGAGCAACGCAGGTCAGGGAATTTATGGAAAAAGGTTATCTTGCTGAAGCAATGACCAATTTTCTTGTTCTTCTGGGATGGTCGCTCGACGGATCGACTTCGATGTTTACAATGCAGGAACTGGAAAAGGTTTTTACTCTTGAGCAAATTGGGAAAAATTCTCCGGTTTTTGATATAGAAAAATTAAATGATTATAACGGAAAATATATTAGAGAAAAATCAGTAAAAGAACTTGCTGATCTTTGTTATCCATATATGCTTGATGCAGGAATAGTTAAGGATGATACTGAAGGAACTCGGATATATTTTGAAAGTATAATGGAACTTTTAAAGGAGAGACTGGTTCTTCTTTCTGATGTTGTTGAATCTGCTAAATGTTTTTTTATAGATAAAATTGATTATGAAGACGGTTCAATGCTTATCCCCAAAAAGACAAGTCCTGATCAGGTCAAATCAGTTTTCAAATTATCCTTGGAAAAACTTGAACATCTTGAAGACTTCAGTGTTGAAAACCTTGAAAATTCACTTAGAAAATTAATAGATGAGTTGGGGCTTAAGGCCGGGCAAATTTTTATGGCACTCAGAATAACTGTCACCGGATCAAAAGTATCTCCGGGCCTTTTTGAGACAATGAGTGTACTTGGAAAACAACGCTGTATGGCAAGAATAAAAGATGCACTGGCCGTTCTGGAATAGTGATGCCTGAACTTCTTGCTCCTGCCGGAAATATTGATAAATTAAAATTTGCGCTTCATTATGGAGCTGATGCTGTCTATATTGGAGCATCGCAGTTTTCACTTAGAAGCCGTGCTGATAATTTTAGCTTTGAAGATCTGGTAACAGCTTCTGAATTGGTTCATAAAGCAACTAAGAAATTGTATATGGCTGTTAATATCTATTTTCAGGAAAATGATATTGAAGCTCTTCCCGAATTTCTTGATCAGATAAAGGCCATTAAACCTGATGCCCTCATTATGAGCGACATGGGTGTCATATCGTACGCGCGTAAACATTTTCCTGATATTGATATCCACTTGAGTACTCAGGCTAACGCGACCAATAGTGAATCGGTCAGCTTTTACCGTGATATCGGAATCAAACGTATTGTTCTTGCCCGTGAATTATCTCTCGACGAAATAAAAAGGATTCGTGATAAGGTGCAGGATATTGAGCTTGAAACATTTGTTCATGGTGCAATGTGTATTGCATATTCAGGCAGATGTCTGATTTCAAATTATCTTACTAATCCTGTAATCAGTCCGAGTGACAAAGAATCAAGAAAGATAAAGGGAGCAAGAATCGCAAACAAGGGCGACTGCAGTCAGAGCTGCAGGTGGCATTTTAAACTTGTTGAGGAAAATGGTCCTTCACTGCCTGCTGAAGAAATTGACGGCGGCACATATATCATGTCCAGCAAAGATCTTTGTATGGT
>JAGLSM010000291.1 GCA_023135745.1 Spirochaetota bacterium
GTATAGCGTATCAGAGAATAAAGGCTCTATTAATAGATGATCAGAAGTTATGGGTTGCAACGATTGCTCACGGTCTTTCTGTCCTTGATTTTAAAACAGGCAAGTGGACTACCTATTTAAAAAGGAATGGGCTTCCCGGGGACAATGTTGTTGCCCTTTGTGCAACTCCGGGTTCAATCTGGGTCGGTACTGTTACAGGCGGAATAGGGCGTTATGACAAGAATACCGGCAAGTGGCAGACCTACTCCCATGGTAAAGCCGGAGGGCTTCCATCTAACAATATAAAGGCAATAGCATTTGACGGTACGAAACTATGGATTGGCACGCATGGGCAGGGAGCAGCCAGCTGTGATGAAAATGGCGGTGACTGGAGTATCTATAATACCGGTAATTCAGGTTTAACCAGTAATTATGTATATACTGTAAAGGTTGCTCCTGATGGGAAAATCTGGATGGGTACTCTTGAAGGCGGAGCGTGCGTCTATAACAGAATCAGCGATAAATGGAAAAAGATAACAACAGCCGAGGGATTATCCAGTAACGATGTGACAACAATAGAATTTGAAGGAAGATATATATGGTTTGGAACACTAAATGGGGGGATTTCCATTTTTCTAAGAGACGGAGGAAAAAATGCCAGATAAAAAAAATAACGACACTTTAGTTCCACAGGTAAAGAAGAAGGATTCCGGCGCATTCTGGGTTGGTCTTGGTTTTATATTATCATTTATTTCCGCGCTTTTTTTAATAATGAAGGGACCGGTTAAAGACCCTTCCACAAAGAGTGGTTTTGGGAGATACGGAGGGTATCAGGGGGCACGCGCGGGGATAGCTGTAATAAATATCAGCGGGGTTATAAAGTTTGGAAGCAGTGGTGGTTTTTTACAGCAGACAGATGGAGCTGAGGCAATATCTGAAAGGATCAGAAAACTGTCATTGAATGATCATGTTAAAGGTCTTGTGTTAAGGATTAATTCTCCGGGAGGGACTATAGGTGCCACACAGGAAATTTATAATTCTGTTTTAAAGTTTAAAAAAACAGGGAAGAAAGTTGTGGTTTCAATGGGAGATGTGGCTGCATCCGGAGGATATTATATTGCATGCGCGGCTGACAGGATTTTTGCAAATCCCGGTACCATTACAGGAAGTATTGGTGTAATAATAAGTGCTCCTAATATGAAAGGTCTTTATGACTGGATTAAAATAAAGTGGAATGTTATTAAAAGCGGGAGATACAAGGACATACTATCTCCTTTCAGAAATTTAAGGAATGATGAGAAAAGGCTTCTCTTTAAAATAGTGCAGGATTCTTATAGGCAGTTTTACAATGAAGTATTAAAATCAAGAAAAATCAAACCTGTTCTGCTTAACCGTTACGCTCAGGGTCAGATATTTTCAGGGAACCAGGCCAGAACTATAAAACTCGTAGATGAACTTGGCGGATTTGAGGATGCGGTAATGGCGATTGGAAAAATGATTGGAGTTTCAGGCCGTCCCTATATCATTAGACGCAGAAGATCAGTATCCTTTACTGATATCTTTAGACTTCTTGAGAATTTTCAAAAGGGTTTTCAGGGTTTTAAACTAATAAAGCATAGCCCTTCAACAGGGTATGTTAATATCAGCTATCTTTACAGGAGTTTTTAAGATGAATATATTCAGACTATATCTGGATGCATTAATATCTCCTGTGTCTTTTTTTGATTCTCTTTTAAAAAATGATGGTGAAAAACCTTATGCTCCCGGAATAATCATAATGATTGCCAGCATATTTTCGATTGTTATATCAGTTTTAGTAATATCATCTTACAGAGGAACATCTGCGAAGTCTATTCTATCTACTTTCGGGGTTGTACTGCCGCTTCTTGCTTTTCTTTCTCTTGTGTTTAAAACCAGCCTTTTTCATTTTTTTGCGGGCCTATGGGGAGGGAAAGGCAATGTTAAAGTTCTTACTTTGCTTTTAATTTACAGTTTTATACCCTTTTCTTTGCTTCTGCCGGCTTCGCTTATTTTTAAAAGCACGGGTTTTTCCGGTATTTTTATTTTATCTTTTGTTATTATTTTGGGCTATAGTTATAAAATGGAAGTAATTGCCATATCTTCAGTTTATAAAGTTAAGCGTTCAAGAGCTTTTGTGATTTTCTTAATGCCTCTTTTAATACAGATTTTATTTTTTCTGATACTTATTCTGGGTTTTCTTTCATTTGTTGTTGGTATATTCTTAAAGGGTTTATCTATTTTATAAGCCCGGGGGTTATTTTTGAAAATTGTAAATAAATATGTAATGCGTGAAATGACTCCAAATTATTTTGTGGGACTCTCATTTTTTACAGCACTATTGCTTGTTAACCAGGTTTTTTTAATGGTTAAGTATGTTGTTGAAAAAAATATTCCGTTTGACAAAGTTTCACAACTATTTATTTATACCATCCCTCTTACCTTGGCCCAGACTATTCCTATGGCTGTACTTATGGCATCAATTCTGACATTTGGAAGGTTCTCAACTGACAGCGAGGTGATAGCCCTGAGAAGCAGTGGGATTTCTCTAATGAAGATAATTCGTCCTAATATTTATTTTGGGATTATTCTTTTCGGAATAAGTTTGTTGTTTTTTGATACCGTTCTTCCATGGGGTAATACCAGGTATGTAATTACAAAAAAACAGATATTTGTAAGGGACCCTCTTGCTGATTTTGAGGAACGTCAGGTAATCAGACTGGGCAGCAAACATTTCAGGTACGAGCGGCAGAATAAAAAGACAAAAATGATGTATGAAATATATATTACTGATGCTATTGGAGATGTGACTTTTGCCAAGAGAGGCAAATTCATTGAAAAAACAATACAGAACGACAAGATGCTTTTACGTTTTAAACTCTACGAGGTATCTAGTCAGAATATTGACAGACAGAATAAAGAACGGTTGATAAATACCTATTCGCCAATGATATTACAAACATTTATTGAACGTAATCCAAAACTATCTCATTTCAGCAGTTCTCCCCGCACAATGACAATAGGGGAATTAAATCGAAAAATCCGAAAAAGGGAAAAAGGCAGGCTAAATGGGATAAAACACGTGGAAAACCAGTTGAAAGTAAAGAAAAAGGAGCTGGATCTGCGTAACCGGGAGCTTCAGAAGTATAAAAAGAAAAATCC
>JAGLSM010000292.1 GCA_023135745.1 Spirochaetota bacterium
ACGCAAGTTGGTTAAATCAAGCAGAGATCGAAATTGGAATCCTAAGTAGACAATGCTTAGGCAAGCGAAGAATAAAAGATATTGATATGCTGCGTCAGCAAGTGAAATTGTGGAACAAAGAAGTGAATCGGAGAAAACTTAAAATCAACTGGAAATTTACGACCAAAGATGCTCGTAAAAAATTTAAATATGGAAAAATGTAAATTCATGCGGTGATGGCACTAGTATCCTTTTTGATTAATTGTGTAGGATAAATACTCATTAAAGCCTCAACAGATTCTTCGTCAAGTAGTCCCCATATAATTTTGTTAGAATTAGTTTTTTTGTTGCTCTTATAAGCCCAGTCCCAATGTGAATCGGGCACTCCATATAAACCCAGTTTTTGTTGCCAAACTCCTTGGCCTTTTTTATTTTCTGGTAGCAGGCAATAGGCCGATATAGCACGTTTATGTTGTTCGACTAATATTGGATTCCAATTCTGTTGCACAAAATCAATGTATTCCGATTGAGGATTTTCTACTATACTAATTTTTCGAAATTCGTTTCGTAAATTGCAGTAGAGATTAAATTCAGAAAATCCCATTTTTAAATTTGCCTCACCTAATACTTTTAGGGTACTTTTTTTGGTAAATAAAAATTACAGTCTATTGTGATTCTAATTTTAGTATTTAATATTCATATGATACAACAGATGTAAAGTATTTTCAATATTTATATTTGGCAAAATCTAATATCATTTCAATAAAATCCGCTCCATTTGCTCCACAAACAAATAAGACTCTTCTGACATAAAAAAAGTTCGATTTCTGTCCAATTGGGGGAGCCAATTTCGAGTTTTTCGAGACAAAAGTGCCTGACCAAAGGGGGCGCTTAGTTTTATATGGAACTCATTTTCTTTTGGGATTCCTCTTAAATTCTTCTACAATTTGTCCAAATTTGTTTGACGGGAAACAATAGTCATAGATAGAAGAGCATCTTATTGATAAAATAAAAGCTTGTTGGTATACTTAACATAACAACCAAGAGGAACAGTATATGACAAAATCCCGTATCTTAAAATCATCATTTATTCTAATACTACTCTTGAGCATTTCTTCATCCGCCTTCTCCATCCATGCCGTAAGGAAATTTCACAAAAGCAGCAAAGAAAAATCTTCAATGAATTTTGAACTAAGCACAGACTTCGGCGTGTTAAACGGTATGATAAAAGAACTTCTTTACTACGATAATAATAATGACGGTATACATGAATATAGAATGAGCCAGTTGGACTGGGAAATAATGTCTGTTTATTATGCCGGTATAACTATGTCTTTTAATCCTGTTAGTAACCTCCATATTTCTTCGGGAGTCTGGAAACTCCTTGGAAAAAATCTGGGAGAAATGAGAGACCGTGACTGGGATGAAAAAACCAACTCTATATTTAGCGGAGAATTAAATAGATATTCAGAACATGACAATTTTCTGGATAACGGAATCCTGTTTGATGTAAACATATCTTACTCTTTTTCTTTAAATGAAAGCTTGACAATAAGCCCGGTAGCAGGCTTCAGCTACAGGCAGATAAAAATGTCCGGCCGGGACGGATATGCCTTGTATCCAAACAATATAATTTATCCTAAGACAGAAAATTTTTCAGGAACAGTTATTACTTACGAACAAAAACAAATGATACCTTATTTAGGCATTAACTTATCCTATAAGGCAAATGAAAAACTGACATGCAGTTTGTCCGGTTTTTACACGCCATTTGCGATCATTGACGCGCTCGATCAGCACTTGGCAAGAGAAATACCAATTGAATTCAAGGATGAAATAACAAAGGCTGATTATCTTTCACTCATAGCTTCATTTAATTATAATATAAATAAAGACACGTTCCTGTCACTTTCAGCAAACTACATATATATTGGAAAGTCAATGGGAGATACTTTTTACAGAGTAATAGGCACTACAACATACTTTCAGGACCTAAACTATCAGGGCGGAACATCTTGGAGCCTTTGGGGAATAAATTTATCCTATGGTATTAAGATAAGTTTAAATTAATTTCCTAGCCCTCTTTGACCAGAAGTTATACGGGGCGTTGCTAAATTCCCGAGGCTGTGGTTCGACTGCGCTCACCAACCAGCCCCGGCTTTACAGAAGTTTAAAAAAAACTGTATCAATTTTCCGATACCCCGTAAAAACCTCTGGCTATGAGAAAAACATGTATAATTAAGATACCATTAATTCATTTTATCAGTTTGAGCCTGATCAATTGCCTCATCTATCAACTTATCGGTATCAGGAATTTTTCCATACTCTAACATTGTATCCTTAATACCTGGTTTTGTAACCGGATGCTTTGCTAAAAAAACAGTACAGCAGTCCTCCGCCTGAATAATGGACGTTTCAAACGTATTATAATGCCTTGCCAAATCAATAATTTCTGATTTATCCATACCAATGAGGGGTCGGAGGATTAAAAGCTCCCTTTGGGAATCAGAGACCGTTAAACCGTCAATGGTCTGAGACGCGACCTGTGAAAGAGATTCCCCAGTTATGATTGCCTTGCACTTCCGCGTTAACGCGATCCTGTTGGCAATCTTAACCATGAATACTCTTAAAAGAATTGTCGAAAATGAATCCTTGCAATATTGTGATATATTTTCGAGAATTTTTGTAACACTCACCGTTATTAAAGACAATCCGGGAGAATATGGCTTGATAAGCTCAGCCAGCTTTGTGACTTTATCTTTTGCCAAATCTCCTGTATATGGTGGGGAAAGGAAGTGTAGCGCATCCAGCTTCATCCCCCTTTTTGCCATCATTATAGCTGCTACCGGACTATCAATTCCTCCCGACAGCATTAGAAGACCCTTCCCGCTGACTCCGTTTGGAAGACCTCCAAGCCCTCGAATTTCGTTAAAATAAAGGTATATCGAATCACGCACCTCTACACGTATTTTTACGTCAGGATTTTTTACATCAACCGTAAGAATTTTGGAATTATCCAGAAATGCCTCGCCAAGCCTGCAGCAGATCTCGTAAGAGTTCAGAGGAAAGGACTTGTCCTCTCTCTTTGCTATAAACTTGAAGGTTTTGAATTTCCCGTTCTTCAAGTTTTCTATTTCATCTACAAGCCCGGGCATAAAAGAGAGCAGACTATCCATATT
>JAGLSM010000293.1 GCA_023135745.1 Spirochaetota bacterium
TGCCTATGAAATTCGCGGTAGCTGGCGCAACAATCATTATATCAGCCCAATCCTTAATACTGATATGAGGAAAAGACTCCCGCCTCGCAAACATATTGTCATAAACAGGATTACCCGATACTGCTTCAAAGGACAATGGAGCAACAAACTCTTTCGAATTTTCCGTCATAACAACCCTGACATCCGCGCCTGCCTTTTTAAACAGCCTGACAAGTGTCAGTGTCTTATAAACAGCAATACCGGCTGTAACCCCAATCAATACATTTGACTTTTTATTTATGTTCTTTGAAACCATTTTTCCACCTCACTTTTTCCTATCTCAACAATGGAAGGTCTTCCATGAGGACATGAAAACGGACGTTCAAGCTCCGAAAGACTGTTGAGTATATCTATTATACCGGCCTTCACCAGAATGTCACCCTGTCTAACCGCGCTGTGACAGGCAAGTGTCGAGATCATTTTTTCTTTAAAATCGCTTTTTACCTTTGTTTTACCTTTTGAAAATTCAGCAAGTAAATCCTTTAAGGCGGCTTCTTCATTGCCTTTCATATAGGCAGGCGATTCCTGAATCATATATGAATCAGGGCCGAAGCTGTCAATGGTAAATCCGGCTTCTTTTATATTATCCATGTTCTCATTTAATATGGCAATCTCTGATGGGCTTAGATCAAGCTGAACAGGAATTAACAAGGCTTGCGACTCAATATTATTTTCCTGAAAAGCTGTTTTATACTTTTCATAGAGAACCCTTTCATGAGCAGCATGCTGATCCACAAGAAGAATTTTATTTCCGTTTTCAAGAAACCAGTAGTTATTAAAAACGTAATCCTTTACAGTAAATCCTTCAAAAACACCCTTCAGCCGATCCTTAAAAAGAAAAGCTGATTCTTCAGTTCCTGATTCAGAATTTTGAGTCTGATAATTCTGAATATCGTCCTTAAAAACAAAGTGCTGGTCAGCTGCAGCAGAAGGTTTATAATTTGCCGGAGAAGATGACGAAGAAAAATTTCCTGCTTCATCTGTTAGTTTAGCGAAAACACCCTTTTGTGACAGTGCCAATTTAATAGACCGGTAAACCAGCTGATACAGAACCTTTTCATCACGGAATCGTATCTCCCTTTTTGCCGGATGGATATTTACATTAAGCATAGCAGGATCAATAACAATATGAAGGAAAATATAAGGATGCCTGTTTCTCTCAAGCATATTATCATAGGCCCTTTCGGCAGCATGAAAAAGGGAGGGCGTAGATATTGGACGGCCATTGATAATAAAAAACTGATCCTTCCTGGTTGATGTATTGAGATGAACAGGAGAAACAAAACCCCGCAGAGTAATCCCCTGAATTTCTCCGGATACCTCAATTAATTGCTCCGAAAGTTTACTCCCGTATGTGTCGCTTATCCTCTGTAAAAAATCGGTGGAAGAACTCTTTAATACATTCTCTCCATCTATATTGAGTCGTATTGCGCGGTCAGGGAAGGCGATCATCTTCTCCAGGACATTTTTTTTGACAGCCCTGTTTTCAGCTATGTTGGATTTAAGGAACTCACGTCTAGCCGGCGTATTATAAAAGAGTTTGCCGACCTTGATCACAGTACCTTTTGAGCCCGCGGCTTCTCTTATATAGTTTAAATTGCCGCCCTCAGTTGAAAGCTCCCAGCCTCCGTCCCCGTCATTTGACACAATATTCAAATTTGAAACAGCAGCTATCGAATATAGAGCCTCACCCCTGAATCCCAGACTGGTAACTAAAAACAGGTCTTCCGGCGTCTGGATCTTTGAAGTAGAATGTTTTTTAACTGAAAGTTCAAGATCCTGTTTAGACATACCTGACCCGTTATCCTCAAGCATAAGAAAGGTCTTACCGCCGTCCTTTATATCGATATTTATTCTATCAGCACCCGCGTCAATTGAGTTGTCGAGAAGCTCTCTAATTACAGAAGAAGGCTGTTCTATCACCTCTCCTGCAGCAATCTTTGAATACACGTCTTTATCGAGCAGTCTGATCTTTTGTTTTTCACTCATGGAGGGAATTTAATAGAAATTCAGCATATATACAAGGGGGTATTGAGGTCGGGTGGATGTAGTAGTGATGATGATTGGGGTCGGAGGTGCGGGTAGGATAGAACGCTGATTAGACGGATTTTCGACCGGGATTAGGTGATTATCAGGATTTAAAAAATGCGAATTACTAGTTTAGATAGAATATTCCACTATCAATATATCTCATCATGGGATCCAACATTAATGGGAATAATCTTTTCGTCCTCTATGATAAATTCAAGACTAATTCGATATCTCATATTTATTGAAATCGAATACAAATCTTTTAATTTCCCTTCCAGTTTATGTAATCTTAAAGAAGCATGATATGGATTTACTTCAAGTATTTCCAGTGCTTTTTTATACTGATTTTTTAATTCAGGATGTTTTTTAATAAATTTCCCGGCTTTTTTATTGTATGAATCAGTATAAATTATTTTAGGCATTTTCAATTCTCTTGATATGAGCCTCTACTGATTCTTGATAATATTTGCCATTTTTAATATCATCTTTAACTTCGTGAAAAGCTGTTTCCAATTCACACTCTCTTAAATAATTATAAGTTTCCATATCAACTACCACATACTTTTGTTGACCTCTTACAGTAATTATTGTTTCTTCATGCTGATTTGAATCAATAATTGAGATACCATGCTTTTTTAATTCATTCGCGGTTATAATGCCCATATAGTACTCCTTATAATACTTATTATAGTACTATTTATGACACTATTCAAGGATTATTTTTTTAATATTAAATGGATGGATTCCTAATACCGATTGGGGTCGGAGGTGCGGGTAGAATAGAACGCTGATTAGACGGATTGGAACGAATTTTCACGGATTAAAGCCAATTGTCAGAACCGGGATTAAACGATTATCATAAGAATTTGACAAAATAATTATTCCTAACTGCCACATTTTCTTATCTAATCAAGTATTAATATAAAGAGAAGCATCAAAAACAATAGGAGTTCTAAAATGAAAGATTTAACAGATATTTTTGATGAGGAATTTTATAAACCTCTTTCTGATAGGGAAAATGCAGCCAAATCTTTTGATGCAAATATTCTGAAAGTAAATTTTCGAAATAAGTAATATGATGCAT
>JAGLSM010000294.1 GCA_023135745.1 Spirochaetota bacterium
GTGAGTTCTCAGTCTACTCAACCGTCATCAGCGTTCTATCACTAAATATGCTTACCGTTCAAATCCCAAAGCCAAAATCAAAGCTTGATCTTTCGTCATGATTAATTTACAATCCATTTATGAAAAAATTTCTATATATCATATGCTTATTCCTTATTTTCCTTCATGCATGCGGAGGAACAATAACAAAGACAGGATCAAATAAAACAAAACTTGTCCGTCTTAATTCAATAAATAAAAAAACAATATGCAATGCCGCTGATATTTGGCACGGCAAATCTTCAATTCTTGCAATCTCGGAAAAAAAGGGTAATGTAGATATCTATACTCTTCCAATACTGGACCCTGTAATTACTATTAAAGTTTCTAAAAAACCCATTAGAGCCCTTTGCATTATAAATGCAGGCAGAACTCTTGCTGTTGTAACAGCATATAAACAGATAAAATTTTTCTCAATTATTAGCGGAAAAGAAATTGAATACTTCAAAAGTAAAACGGACAGGGATTCTTTAAGAGGTATTGAATCTATTTCATACAATATTAAAAAAGATCTTATCGCACTTGGTAGAAGCAATGGAAAGATAGTTTTAATATCCAAAGACAGATCTTTATTTACTAAAAAGACCTCATACAAAACCGTGAGGGTAGTGTCTTTCAGTAAAAGCGGAAAGATACTTGCTTACTCAGGAAATAAAAATAGTTTTTCACTATTCATTGTTAACGCTCTTGTTTTAAAAAAAACTGTGTCAACTGAAGGCCCTGTAATATCCTTTGCCTTCAGTCCTGATGATAATATCTGTGCTGTCGGAACTCTTTTCTGGAAGCTTTATTTTATTAAGGTCTCCAATATGAAACTCTCTACGCCAAAAAGCCTGGACTATAATCCTGTTAAAAGTCTTGCCTTTAGTCCGGGAGGAAAGCTCGTCTTTGCCGGAATAGGAAAGGTCAGCAAGGGACAGATCCGTATATATTCTATTAAAAACAGATCCATATTATCAAAATTCTATACTAAAAGTAGAGAAATCATATTTCTTGGTTTTTCAGGAAAAATGCTCGTATCTGTATCGGCTGACGGTAAAATTGCAATTTACAGTGTCCTATTACAAAATCAATTAAAAATATAGTAGGTTTTTTCCTTCGCGAAACCTTTGAATCCGTAATCCTTCACCTTCTGCGTAAATGACTCCCAGTTATCCCCATAATGCGTAAGACATATTTTCTTTTTAATATCTGAAGGCAGCTGATTCAATTCATCAAGAGAAGCATGAACACCACCGGTAAATAACTGGCAATCGTGGAATATGTGTTCAAAATTGAATTTACTGTCATACTCTGTTATAAGCTCAGGATCGTATTTGGTATCACTTGTGAAAAGAACCCTGTCATCAATGATTATCCCGCAGCTCCAGAACGAGCTTTCCCACGTATCCGAAGAGTCAGGGATATGCTTTGTTCTCATAAATTTTACATCAATGCTGTTCATTTTAGCGTGAAAAGTTTCTCTTTTAAATTCTTTTAGTTTTTTAGGTCTAATTGGGTTAAAAAAATCGGTAAAACTGAGTATGTTACCCGCCTTTTCTTCATTATAGGCTATCCCGCCCTTAAGAGACATATCCCAAAGTATTTTCTGATAGGTCTCATTTATTATCATCGTTAGCTTTTTTTTTGAAACATACCTTGCCATTAACGCAGCTTCTTCAATGCCTCCTATATGATCGGCATGAGAATGAGTTATGAGATAGTTTTCTATATCAGTAATCGGAATTCCTAAATTTAAAAAAGCTGTCGAACACTTTGTACCGCAGTCTATCAGGAGGTGATCATCCCCCTTTATTATCAGGAGATTTGTCTGATTCATTTTTTTTGTAAACGCGCTGCCGACCCCTATAAAAAGAAATGTCAGATTACCATCATTAGTAAGCTTCAGAGATTTGTTATTCAATGTTTTAATTTGCATAGTTCAGCCTTAGAACATTTTATTTGGGATATTATAAGCTATGGACACTTTTTTACAAGATATTTTTTATAAGTTATGAATAAGGTAAAAAACTCTTATTGCCTTCTTTTTATGTAGACTCCACCCAGATTCTGCACAAAAACATCATAAACCCCGTTTTTAAATGCATCTCCATAAGTCTTGACTAAATTCACACTATCAATAAAAGGGAGATTAAGCTGCATTCTTTCACGCATTTCAAATAATTTATATCTCCTAAAGAAATCTTTAAACATATAATTATCTGTTGTTTTAAGTATTCCATCGGGATTTTTTTTATTTTTTTCAAGAATATCTGCAGTCATTCCAAGCCACGCATATCCTGTTCTTGCCCCCAGCAGTATTGGAATATTTTTAAATTTCACTCTGTACATTATTACTCCAAACTTTGTTCCTTTAAGACTTATGACAGTAGGAAGTTTTATTGCCTTTGTTTTTTCAGGAATCAGCATGAGCTTCATTGTTTGATTATTTATATCCAGCACCCTTATTGTCGCAAGCTTGACTTCCCCGGTTAAAGTAATAAAACTGTTTATAAATACAGCGGTAATTATAATAATAAACACAATTAAAGATATCAGGAGTGTTCCGGCTGTTTTTTTATACTTCTGCAAACCAATAGAAATCAGTATAAAAACACAGAAGAAAATTAAACTTAGTATTGAGAAAATTCTGTCTATCTTTCCGGTAATAAGGACTGTATTGAGCAGAACTGCAAGTACCGCGAGATAACCCCAAATTTTTCTAAAACTTTTCTTTTGTAAATATTTTCTTGTAGAAAGAACAAGAAAGAAAGCTGTAAAAAACATAAGGATCAATGTTATAAGATACGAAGATGAAAGATCTACAGTATATGCAGGTCCCCCAACAGCAGCAAGACATCCAAACATAAGCTTTCTCCTTGTTTAATTCTATATTACATCTTCGGGTATAAATATAGTATTAATAAACAATACTTAGTCTAATTATGATGTATTTGGATTGGGCTAAGCAAGAAATGTTATTCAATTTATCAATATACTTCTTGTTGATAATGTTATCTAACTTCAAGTTACACAACATTACAAACAAAGTGTCAGGTGAAATCACAACAGTTTCAAAACCTCATT
>JAGLSM010000295.1 GCA_023135745.1 Spirochaetota bacterium
TCTTTTGAAAATTTATCAGGACGTTTAAAATCGTAAATTTTAACTTTACGCTGATCGCTTACAACCTTAATCTCTTCAGTATCACTTTCCCCTGTAGATATAGCGGTTAATAGCGCATCAATTTCGTCCTGTGACAGTACTTCTGTCATACATACTCCTCAATTTATTTTAACTTACCGAAAATTCCTCATAATATATATCAAGAATCATTCCACTTTGCAAAACCCGGTTTATTGTGTTTTTTAGACTCTTTTTCAGCCGGATTTTTTTCTCAGAGGTATCCATATGCTCTTTCTTCTTTCCTCCGAAAAATAATAATATTAAATCCCTTACCTGGGAACGTCTCGCAAGAAGCTCTGTCTGCAGTTTAAGGTTATTCTTTTTATAAGCAAGCCTTAATTTAACCCTGACAAGATGGTTTTCGTCCCTGTCCGCAGTATTTATTAAAAAAGGTTCCATTTTAAAAGTACTCATTGGAGGGGCTTGTTCTTTAAACATTTCCTTATCCTGCTTATACCCTTGCGACTTTGAAACAGATTCAGCAGTCATCTTGGATACTATAACAGCAATAATGATCACCAGAATAACAGCTGCGACATAAAGGAGTATACGAATTAATGCTCCGGAAAAAAAACTCTTTATACCACCGCCTTCTGATGACTGACCGTCCTGTCCCTCTATCCCCTCATCTTCAAGACCAAGATCATCAAAATTTTCATTATCGCCCATTGTCTTCTCCTATAAATTAGTTATGGACAGCTCTATAAACCCATTTTTAACAACTCTTCATGCCCACTCCCGATATATTATCGGGACAAATTCAGCTATTAAAGATCACTTATAATATCGGCAAATTTATTAATCAAGTTAGAGTATAATTAAAAATCAAACCCTTTATAATAAATTTTACCTCATTATTACAATATCTATCCTTCTATTATATGCACGTCCTTCCGGTGTATCATTTTTCTCTATTGGTTTATACATGGAAAAACCGGCAATTGAAAACTGACTCTCCTTGACGCCTTCCTTAACAAGATAGTTAAGAACCGATATTGAACGGGCTGTTGAAAGCTCCCAGTTAGATCTGAATTTCACTCCCTTTTTTACTACAATGTTAATAGGATTACTGTCCGTGTGGCCTTCAACTACAATTTTATTTGTTATGCGGCTTACTATCTGTGAAACTTTTTTTAATATTTCGGAATCTTTATCCATCTGTAGTACAGCAGACCCCGGTTTAAAAAAAGCATCCGCGCCAAGAGATATGACAAGCCCCCGTTCATCCTCTCTCATTCTGATCCGTTTCGCCCTCAATTCAGGTTTAAGTATTTCCTTGGCTTCCTTTATGGCGCGTGCGAGAGTAGAACCCTTTTCCCGGGCTGGAAGATTCTCAAGATTCATTCCCATCTCTTCAAGATCACCCTTGGATAGAGTCATACCGCCTTCAAACTGCCCCATAGAACCTGTAAAGGCAGATAGAATAAGCCTCAACTCACGTCCATCTATTTCAGCTATAGTAAACATCATAACAAAAAATGTCAGAAGCAAAGTTACCATGTCTCCATAGGTAAGCATATAGGCAGGTGCGCCCCGCTCCTTTTTTTTCTTTTTTCGACGTTCTAATGCCATTATCTAAAATTCCTTTTCTTCCCCTATTTGTTCTCTCATTACAGGAGGTAAATAGGATGCAAGTTTATCCTTTACAATCCGGGGATTATCCCCGGATTGTATGGAAAGAGTTCCCTCAATCATAATTTCTTTTAAAAGTATCTCCCGGCTGCTATTGTAGGAAAGCTTGTTGCCAATAGGAATAAGTATCAGGTTCGCTATAAATGAACCATACAGCGTTGTAATAAGAGCTGTTGACATACCGGCACCAATCGCACTTTTATCTTCCAGTCTTCCAAGCATGAGAATAAGTCCAATAAGAGTTCCAATCATTCCAAACGCGGGAGCAATAGCCGCGGAAAGATCAAAAAAACCTATGCCGGCCGAATGTCTTTCTTCAAGCTTGTTTATATCCGCCATTAATATATTTTTAACAAGTTCAGGATCAGTTCCATCAACTACCAATTGAATGCCCTTCTTCAAAAAGGTATCCTGTACCTCATCCACATCATCTTCTAAAGCTAATAAACCCTCACGTCTTGCTTTTTCAGAAAAAGTAACAAGCATGTCTATAATTTGACTCGGATTCTCCTCTTTAGTAAAAAAAGTGTTTTTAACTACAGAAAGAATACCAAAAAGAACCTTAATCGGATAGGATACAAACATCGCTGAAGTTGTTCCACCAATCGTAATTAGAACTGACGGCATATTAACAAAAACTACAGGATCTCCATCGGCAACTAAAATACCAAAGAAAATAACAGCAAAACCTGCAATTAGGCCGCCAATAGTACCTAGATCCATAAAATCCTCCAAAAGAACCTATAGGTTCACTAAAATATAGTTTCGTTCCCGATCAAACCGATTCTGCGCCTATAGTCAATTATCAATTTTAACACTTCTTCTATCGATTCGGAAACAATTACCTTTTTCCCCGAAAACATCTTTACTATAGTATCGGGAGTTTCTTCAATAAACTCAATCTGATGTGGATTAATAAAAAATTCGGATTTATTAAGTCTGCTAACCTTTATCATATCATACATCCTTATTTGAGCAATATTGCTAAAAAAAGCCTGTCATTCTTTCATTAGATTAAGACCGGATTTATTTACATCCGGAAACATCTTAATCCTGAACTATTATACAGGAAATGATAACATTTTAAACTTACTAAATTATTCACAGTTGAAAAAATAAAAACAATCAGCCACTTTAAGCTATCACGGGTTTTTATAAAATTAAACATAAAAACCCGTGATAATTACTCTACTACCTCTTAAGTGTTAATAACTCCTGAAGCATTTGATCTGATGTAGTAATAACCCTGGAGTTAGCCTGAAATCCTCTCTGAGTAATAATCATATCAGTAAATTCTTCTGAAAGATCAACATTACTCATCTCAAGAGCTCCTGCCCTGATGGAACCCTTATCTTCTGTATTGGCCGAACCTACTCTGGCAAGACCGGAGTTATTACTGACTTTGTAATAA
>JAGLSM010000296.1 GCA_023135745.1 Spirochaetota bacterium
ACCTCTACCATGGAAGACCCGTGTAGAGATTGAAGATGCAAACATCTCCAATTGGGAATTTTCCGGAATCCATCCGGACAATGTTAAAAAACTTAAACCCTTTATTGAATACCTTTACAAAATCATACCGGATTTCAAAAAACTGGGCTGTATGAGATTGAGTATCTCTTCCGATATACCTATGTCTTCAGGATTCGGGTCCTCTTCAGCCCTATGTGTTGCCATTGTAAGAGCCTGCCTCTTGATACTCAAATCTTCAGATAAAAAAATATCGACGTCTCAAAATGCCGTCTGGAAAATGGCAAATAAAGCAGAGAAATTTTTCCACGGAAATCCTTCCGGAATCGATACAGGCTTATCTATTGAAACACATATGAAATACTTCCAATCGTCCTTTTTTACTCTCCCAAAATCAATTAGAATTAAAAATGTGCCTATTTATCTTATTATCGGCTCTGTACCCAGAAGCTCCGATACAAAAACGATTGTCAAAGACATCTCGCAGAAACTTCGAACTTCAAATAATAAAACAAGGCATATCCTCATAGAACTTGGAAATTTTTCAAAATACGCGAAAAATATTCTTCTTAAAAAAAATAATAACTCAGCACAATTAATAGGAGACCTGGCTGATAAGGCGCATAATCTTCTTGAATCTCTGGGTTTGGGTTCCCCTGTAATGAATAGACTTATAAATCAAGGTTTGACAGCCGGAGCCTCAGGCGGTAAATTAAGCGGAGCAGGCTGCGGCGGAGCATTTTTTCTTGTTGCAAAAAATGAGGAAATTGCTGTGAATATTGCCGATAAAATTAATACAACCACGGATAACGCAGAGGATTATTCACTGGCGGTTATTAAGAATACATCCAAGGGTTCATTTTTAATAAAAAACTATAAAAGAATAATTATATGAAACAATTTAAAATACTAATTGCTGACGACAGGTTTTCAGAATACAAGGAAGAGCTTGCCGTATTTGAAGATATTGATGCCGATGTGATCATTGATCCTTGTCAAAGTATAGAAAGAACCATTGAGCTTGTTAAAAATGTCGACGCGCTGATTGTAAATCTTGCAAATATTGACGAGTCTGTAATCAACTCAATGAAAAACTGCAAAATTATTGCAAGATATGGAGTAGGGTACGACAACGTTGATATCCGGGCAGCAACATCAAAAAACATATGGGTTGCCAATGTTCCTGATTACTGCAGTGAAGAAACATCCGAACACGCGTTGGCTCTCCTTCTTGCCTGTGTACGGAAAATATCATTCAAAGATAAAATGATCAGAAGGGGAGGATGGAATCTTCAGAACCTGCAAAAAGCACACAGGATCAAGGGATCAGTTCTCGGCATTGCAGGATTTGGAAAATCAGCGAAGCTCTTTCTTAAAAAGCTCTCCGGTTTTGATCTTGCAAAAATTATTGTTTATGCACCATTGAGAAATCATGAAGAAATCAGGGAGTACGGAGCAATACCTGTCGAATTTTCCGAATTACTGAGTCAGTCTGACTTCATTTCAATTCATGCGACATTGAATAAAGAAACACAGCATCTCTTCGGTAAAAATGAATTCGAACAAATGAAAAATTCTGTAATATTAATAAACACATCCAGAGGTCCCATAATTGATGAAGAAGCATTGATATCTGCCTTAAAAGAAGGTCAAATTCACTATGCCGGACTGGATGTCTTTGAAACCGAACCATTACCCAACAGCAGCGAGCTGCTATTGCTTGACAATGTAATTCTAACTGATCATAATGCCTACTACAGCGAAGAATCACTCGCTGAATTAAAAACAAAAACAGCCCTTAATGTTCTTGAAACACTAAAGGGTAATCAGCCGCTTTACCCGGTAAATGAAATCGGAGTTTCAATTGCTGAAAATCTTAGAACAAATTAATCTTATTGGAATAATACCGGTAATAAAAATAAAAAATGCCGATTCTGCGATTCCGGTTGCTGATGCACTTATATCAGGCGGAATCCCGGCAGCTGAAATCACATTCAGAACAGACGCGGCAGCTGAATCTATAAAAAGGATTGCCTCTAAAAAACCGTCTATTCTACTTGGCGCAGGCACAGTACTTACTACTTATCAAGCTAAATCAGCAATCGACTCAGGAGTATCCTTTATTGTATCTCCGGGACTTAATCCTGATGTTGTTAATTATTGCCTGAAAAAGAATATCTGTGTTGTTCCGGGTGTTTCAACTCCTACTGAAATAGAAAGGGCTGTCTCAATGGGATTAAATGTTTTGAAATTTTTCCCGGCCGAAGCTAATGGCGGTATTAAAACATTAAAGGCTCTTGCTGAGCCTTACTTCGGCGTAAAATTCATGCCTACCGGCGGAATTAATTCTGACAATCTAATTAATTATCTAAAGGCGGAATTTGTAACAGCATGCGGCGGAAGCTGGATTGCTTCATCCGGTTTAATCGAAAAGAAGGATTTTCAAACAATTGAAAAAAACGCGCAAAAAGCAGTTGAATTAATCCTTGGATTTAAAATTGATAATATACCCTTGAATTTGAAAGAACAGAAAATACCCGGTTTTTCTCATTTGTTTTCATCCTTAAACTCAACTGGAAACAATGAAAAAACCATTTCTATATCTACCAATTTCATTGACAGGGCAGTTTATCATCTTAACAGGTACGGAATCGGCGCTGAAAAATCCACGGAAGAATTAATGCTGAATATTAACGATAATAACGATTACAAAATAAAACTCGTTGAAGGAATGGAATTTTGAAAATTGCCGCCTTTGGAGAAATAATGCTCCGTCTAAAAACTCCGGAGAAGGACCGTTTTCTGCAGCGCCCTTTTTTTGAAGCGACATTCGGAGGCGCTGAAGCTAATGTGGCAGTTGGTCTTTCCCGGCTTGGATTAAAAACCGGCTTCATAAGCGCTCTTCCTCTTAATGAAATCGGAGATTCATGTGTAGAACAACTCAGGAAACACGGGCTTGTGGTTGACTCAATTTTAAGAACCGGGAATAGACTGGGTATTTATTTTTTAGAAAACGGAAGCAACCAGAGACCATCCAGGGTTATTTATGACAGAAGCGGATC
>JAGLSM010000297.1 GCA_023135745.1 Spirochaetota bacterium
GATTTGTCAGAAACCTGTTTTAGAACATCCATTTGGAGTACAGGGTGAATATTGGCAAGAAAAAGAATATCAGGATTTTTAAAATTCTCAGGCATTACAGGCTTAAAATTTTCAAAAACATTTAATTCCGTTATTTCAGATATTGCCTTATTCATATCACCCTCATAACGGCCCTTCCAGAAAAAAGTTTTCCCGCCTTCAACTACTTCAATACCTGAAAGATCAACACCCCTTTTTTTTAGATACTCTATATGCTCAAAGGGGAAATCCTCTCCGACAACCCCAACTACATTGACTGATGAATTAAGACTTGCCGCGTTCGCAAAATGAACAGCAGATCCGCCTATAGCTCTTGAAACAGAGCCCGCCTCGGTAGCTATAGAATCAAGCGCCACAGAACCAACAACCGTTATTGACATCAATATCTCCTATATATTATTCCTTGATTGTAAATTTAACCTATACTGAATGACAGTGCAAATTCTTTGAAAGAATAAAATTCATGTATTATTTTATGGGAAGCACTAAAAACAAATACTGGAAAAGAAGCCAATGAACAATATAATGAAAAAAACCGGAATTTTAACAGTCACTCTTCTGATTTATACACTGTTATTTACAATGTGCAGCACAGAAGCCCCGATAAATCAAAAACTGATCCCGCCCCTGGATTGGATTCAAATCGGAAGCCTAAGAAGTAAAATAATGCTTCACCTCCCCATTTCATTCAGTAAATCTAAAATCTCTAAATTCTTTATAAGCCTTACTGATATAAAAGAACCAGGCTATAAAAAAACAGGAATAAAAGACATCTACCTGTTTTTTAAAAAGACCGGTGATACAGCAGTTCTTCACGCCGTACAGATGATATTTAACAACAATTCTGTTGCAGTTAAAAAAATAATGAAAATGCTGATCCTTCAATTCGGAAAACCTGCTGGTAATAAATGGCTGTATAAAAAAAGACTTCACATCGATATTGATAAAACACATCCAAAAAACTGCAAAGTAACCTACGAGATTAGATAGACAGATAAAGAATCCTGTTTTTTTTACACAGGTTTTTAGGATTATTTTGTCTTTTTATTTACGGGCTTCCCGGATACAGCGGGGCTTTTCCTAGAAACAGTTTTTCCTTTGGCAGCAGTGATTTTCTTTTTAGGAGCAGCTTTTTTTACAGGTGATAAAGCAGCCTTTTTTTTAGGAGCTGATTTTTTTGCCGTTTTTTTGCCGGCTGCATTTTTTTTAGCTGCAGACTGTTTCTTTGCCGGCTTTTTTTTAGACAAACGTGCAATAGAAGGTTTCTTTTTCTGCGCAGGTATTTTTTCAATGATTTCTTGAGGTTTTTCTTCAACAAAAGCTTCCTCTTCAGGAAAGCAGATTGGACACTTTATATAATTCCCATCCTGAGGAATATCCTTTATATACCAGCGTTCCTGAGGTATTATCTCTAAGGACAAAGGACACTTGACATCAGTCTTATGAATTGTTTTATTGGTAGCCGAACCTATGAAAGGCGTGTGTTTTAGAATCGGTGCAACCTTTGGAATATCTGCCATTTTTTCCCATTTCTTTATTAGCATGAAAAAAACCTGTTTAGAAAAATTTAGAGGATTTAAACTTCTAAACCCTTGAGATTGACCTCTCATTCACTTCTTAAACCATCATTATATAATTTGATGGTTTAATTACAACCACTGTACCCATTAAGAAAACAAAAAGGATAAAAAAAATCAAGTTTTTTGAAGTAATATTCATTATTTTTTGATCATATTATCATGAAACAATTAATCATCCTCTAATAAATGAACATTCTATAATATAAGGCAACCAATGCAAAATTGTGATAACTGCGGATCAGACAAATCAAAATTACTTTATTCAATCAATAGATTTAAAAAACCTTTTAAAATTCACAGCTGCCGAAAATGCGGTCTTATATTTATGAAACCGTTTTTCAGCAATAAGGAAATAGAAAGTTTTTACAAAAAAGAGTACTTCACAGGCAATATAGATGATACAAAAGCATTCACTTACACAGATGAAAGAAAAAATAAAAAAGGATTCACAGCTGTAAATAAAAAAAGGGTGAAAAAAATCCTTGAAGCCCTTGATTCTCCATCGGGAAAAAGAAAAAACTTCCTGGACATAGGCTGCTCCTTCGGCGCCCTCCTCGACGAGGGCAAAAAACTTGGATTCTCGGTAACAGGTATGGATATCTCTGACTATGCCCTTGCTGAACTTAAAAGGAATAGTATCAACATAATAAAAGGAAGTCCTGAAACAAACGATCTTCCTGTGAACAAATTTGACGTTATAACATTAATTGAAGTTATTGAGCATCTAAAAAAACCGGGATCGGCACTCAAAAAAATATTTCATTCATTGAAAAAAAACGGTCTGTTAGTTATTCAAACCGCTAATATGGACGGCAGACAAGCAAAAAAAGCAGGCAAAAACTATCATTATTTTCTGCCCGGACATCTTCACTACTTCAGCAGAAAAACGCTCACTGAAATGCTGGAAAATACCGGATTTGAGAACCTTGAGTTTTACTACCCCTGTGAGTTCGGCCTTATTCCAAAATTAATCAAATCAAAGGGTGACTTTAAAAAACCTTCGGATTATTTAAAATGGATTAGAATCATTTTCTATCACTTAAAAAGCAAAATACACACAGGCAATTTCGCCCTCACAAGCGCCATGGTAGTCTACGCAAGAAAACGCTAAATCTCACCTAACCCTAGCCCTTCCCTGTAGGGAAGGGAAACGTTGAAATAATCCATACCATAACTATCCAAAAAATAAACCCTATAATCAGACATTAATATTTCTGGTCATGAGGAAAACATTCTGTATTAACTCAGAAGTATTGACTTTTGAAATAGGCTTTAAAATTCATATTGTCAGTAACTATTTGGTAAAAAAAGTATCATATAAAATCACATAAGTTGCACGATCCTATTTTTTTAACAAATGTACTGTTTGAGTACCGAATAACTCAATAGCAGAATAGATTAACATCGACAAACGTCTTTTATTAACCAATTAATTAAATACGAGTTTACATT
>JAGLSM010000298.1 GCA_023135745.1 Spirochaetota bacterium
TCCATTTCTTTGGGACAGTAGTGTTTATTAATAAATAACCGGAATTGACATTCAAGAGATTATCATATATTCTTGGATTAAACGGTTTATTAGAAACCGTTTAATCCGCCTTGACAGTTTAGAATCCATAAGGATGATAAAATTTAATGCAGGAGAATATATGACGATTTTTACAAAAATTATAAACCGCGAAATTCCAGCTGATATAGTTTATGAAGATGATCTATGTCTGGCCTTTAAGGACATAAATCCAAAGGCTCCTGTTCACATTCTATTAATTCCAAAAAGAAAAATACCTACAATGGATGATCTGGTTCAGGAAGATAAGGAAATTATGGGTCATCTCATTTTAAAAGCTTCAGATATTGCAAGACAGCAGGGTCTTGCACAGGACGGTTACCGGATAGTTATTAACAATAGAGAAAATGCCGGTCAGGAAGTTTTTCACATTCATATTCATATTCTCGGCGGCAGAAAAATGTCCTGGCCTCCGGGTTAGTTATAGGCGGTTTTATATGGAATTAAGCGGTTATTTTATTGTATTAGGTATATTTGATGTAATACTTGCCTTTATTGTTTTTTTAAAAAACTACAAGACAAGAGCCAACGTTCTTTTTTTTGGTGTTGCTATCAGTCTTGCCTTGTGGACTTTTTCCTGGTATTTCCTTGTTTCAACGGGGAGTATTTTCTGGGCTCGTTTAACTTTTGTTTGGGGCGGGTTTATACTGAGTTTTTACTGGCTGATTGGATTTTACTTTTTAAATAAAAAGAAGATGAACAGGCTTTTTATTTCATTTTTGATGAGTATGAATTTGCTAATCATCATTTTTTCAATGTTTACCGATCACATTGTGAGGAAGATTTCAGGTATAACGAGTTTTGGTTATCTTTCCCAACAGGGAAGTCTTCAGCCTTTTTACAGACTCTTTCTTGGAATGGGAATAGTCTTTGCTGTTGTTAAAATTTTCAGAAGGATAAGAAGCGGTGAATCAATAGAACAAAAAGCAAAGCTGAAATGGATATTTACGGGAACTCTTCTTTTTTCAATTTTCGCCGCGTGCAGCAGTGCTATCGGTCCTTTTTTACTGGGTAAAACAAATATTACAGGGCTTGGTCCGCTTGCCTCTTTTCCGTATCTGCTTTTTTTTGCTATTGCAATTGTCAAATATAGAATATCCGATATTAAGGGGAGTCTATACAAGGGTGTTTTGAGATTTGCCACGATTTCTTTCCTTTTTGCTGCTGTTGCTCTTCCAATTTCTACAAAAACAGGGCTGAATTATCTTTTAAGCCTTGATAGAACGATCCTGTTTATAATTATTTGGTTGGTTATATATGTAATTTATCTTTATGTCAGATATTTTATACCGTTGATCGACAGGTTTTTCTCAAAAAAAGAATTTAATATATATAAAAAGGTGTCAGAATTCAGGCAGTCATTAATTAATGCAGCGAATTATAAAGACGTAAGCAATCTCACACGTGATATATTGGAAGATAAGTTTGATTACAAGGTTAATGAGCTTTTTATATTCTCAATAAAAAAAGAAAAAATTTTAAAAAAAAATTCCGGGCTGGATTTTTTTCTTATCCAGAATAACCATATTTATGAATTGGAATTTCTTCTTTTAAAAAATGAGCTTGATCCGTATGAAAGGAGTATTCAGAAGCTTCTTAATGAAAAAAAATCAAAAATACTTATACCTTTTATTTTTCAGAAAAAACTATATGCTATTGCTTTTCTTGATTCTGATAAAATAAATAAACTCCTAAGCTCATTTGACCTTACTATCTTAAACATTGTAAGAGAGGAGGTTTCCAATGTTTTTCACAGGATCAGTCTTCTTCGCAAACTTACAATCAGTGAAGCAAAGGAATTTTACGCACATGAGCTCAAAAAAAAGAACGATGAGCTTACAAACAGGAACCGCATCATCGAAAGAGACATAGACCTCGCGAAAAAAATTCAGGAAAAATTAATCCCGGTTAATCCTGAAAAATTTAAAAATCTTTCAATTGATACAAAATTTATTCCGGCTGACAAAATTGCAGGTGATTTCTTTGATATTTTCAGGTTTAACAACAATAAAATCGGAGTATTTATTGGAGATGTTTCAGGGCATGGGGTGCCGGCGGCATTAATTGCGTCAATGGCCAAGATAGTTCTTACTTCATTTGATTCTGATACAATGCTCGATCCCGCAAGTGTATTAAAACTGATGAATCAAAAACTCATTGACAGTATGAATTATAACTTTATTACAGTGTTTTACGGAATTATTGATATGAATGAATGTAGTTTTACGTATTCCGGAGCCGCGCATCCACCGCAGTTTCTTTTTGATAAAAAAAGTAAAACCTTTAAAAAACTTCAAAACAGCGGAAAGGCAATCGGAGTTATAAAAAATTCCAGATATAAAAATCTAAAGATAGATATAATTGAAGGATCCCGTTTTTTTCTTTTTACTGATGGATGTTTTGAAGTATTCAACAGGAATGGGGAAATGTATGGAGAAAAAAGGCTGTTGGAATTTTTTAAGAAAACCGGCGGAAGCGAAATAAAGTCTATCAGTAATAAACTGATGACAGAATTAAAAAGTTATTCCGGATCGAAAAAATTAGATGATGATTTTACATTGATAATACTCGAACTGGACGAAAAAAAATAATCCCTCTCATTTTTTACCAAAAAGTTTTTATTCAGTCAAAAGGTTCTATGACCAGAGGTTAAACGGGGTGTCGTTAAATAAAAATTGACACGGATTTACAGGATTTACACAGATTTTTTAACCTGAAAATACAATTTATTCCCCCTATAATCCTGTAAATCTGTGTCTAAAAAAATTTCTTTTCAATTTTCCGACACCCCGTTTAACCTCTGGCAGAAAAGGGTGTATATAAAGACGGTGTTTATTTAATTCAGAAAAAATTAAGCAGCTAGTGCCCACACCGCATGATTCCAAATTTATTTGAACTTTAAACTATTAATCGCACATCAATTTTACTATAATATATCTATGATAAAAAAAATACATAAAAACAGCAAAT
>JAGLSM010000299.1 GCA_023135745.1 Spirochaetota bacterium
GGATAGGAACGCTGATTTTACGGATTAAAAACGGATTTTAGCGGATTTGTTTTTTGGTTTTAGTAGTAGATCATAATTTTTGAGTTTCCCTTCCCTGCGATAACAAATGAGGGAAGGTATAGTGTGTACTACAGCTAAAACCTCGGTGTCCATGTTGCCCTTAAATCAGTCAACTTTCAAAGTAAAAGTACCAGCAGCCCCACTTTGGTTAATTACCTTTATGAAATAAGTATCTGCAGCATTCCCACTGACGTAGTTAAAAATTTCATCACTAGTATCCGGATACTGGTTTTCATAATGTAGATGATTGTATGAATTATTATACAGCTCAAATGCTCCATCCATAACTGTCATACTCGCCAACCTTATCATTACATTAGGAGTAATCGGTAAATCCACAGAATAAAATCTGCTTTCATTTCCATTTAAATTATCGTTGGTCTGAATGCCTACAATAATTGGCTCTGGAGAAGTCGTTGATCCGCCAAATCCGACAGAAAGGTTCTCCTTACCTGATCCGTCAATGGTAGAAACGTAATAAGTGTATGCATTGTTGGGAAAAACACGATAGTCTGTTGTTGATATAACATTCTGATTCTCTGTATGCCAGATATACCGTTTATCTGGACCGTCTTGAGCATATACCTTATAGCCGGAAGATCCTGCTATCATCCCCCATCCCAAATTAATCATTGAATTCTTGTCAGCAGAAGCCCAGGGCGTTGATGGAGTGCCAACACTTGGAGAATTATTGCTATACCAGAATTTATATGTAGGCGATTTAGCGATTACCGAATCATCATGCCCAATGGCTTCAACGTACCAGTAATTATCCTGTCCAAAAACATGAGCAAAGAATTTCTCGTTGTAGTATTCATTGGCAGTTGAAATGTTTATCCAGTGATCGTTAATTGATATTCTCATTTCCTTTATATCACCGGTGTTACCTAAATACCGCCATTTATAGTTATAAGAGGCTGTTGAAATTGAAGTATTATCAAGAGGATCCTGAAGTTCAATACCGCCAATAGAAGTACCGGATGAACTGGACGCGTTTTTACTGTAATCGTCTCCTCCACCGAATAATACATCACATCCACTTAAAGCAACAGCCAGTAATAATATAGTTAATATTGTAAATGTCTTTTTATACATAAGAGCCTCCTCAAATACTACAAGCCTGTACACATTAACAGTATAGCTCATTATCGTAGAACTTCCATGGAAAATTCAGTTTAAACGCAAATAGAATAGAAGAAATTGGGGTCGGAGGTATAACCAGGAATAGGAAGAGTATGTATTTCATGAGCATGAGGTTCCCTTCCCTGCGAGGGAAGGGATAGGGTTAGGTTAATGCCTAAAATGACGTTTCCCGGTAAAAACCATTGAAATACCATGCTCATCACAGGCCTCGATTACCTCTTCGTCCCTGATGGATCCGCCGGGTTGTATGATCGCTTTAACCCCTTCAGCTGCTGCTGCGTCAATACCATCACGGAATGGGAAAAAAGCGTCAGAGGCCATAAATGATCCTTTAATCGAAAAATTCGCCTTGCTTACTCCGATTTTTGCGGAATCAACACGGCTCATCTGACCTGCTCCGACCCCAATGAGTTTGGAATCATCCGTATAACAGATGGCATTGGATTTAATGTGTTTGCATATTTTCCAGGCAAACATAAGATTACTCAGGTCTTCATCGGTTGGTTTTATCTTTGTAACAACTTTTATTTCATCCGGACTTACCGCATAATTATCCTTGTCCTGTACAAGAAGCCCGCCTGATACTTTTTTTAGATCCGGTTCATCCGGCAAAGAATCAAGAGGCTTTGTAATCTGCATAATTCTGAGGTTCTTCTTTTTTTTGAAAACCTCAAGAGCACCGTCAGTAAAGGACGGAGCTGCAACAATTTCAACAAAATACCGGCAAATGGCTTCGGCTGTCTTTTCATCAACCTCCCCGGTAAAACCAATGATACTGCCGAATGCCGATACAGGATCGGTACTCCATGCCGCCTTAAAAGCTTCCTCAACTGAATCAGCCCTTGCCGCGCCGCAGGGATTTGTATGTTTGAGTATTACACAGAAAGTATCTTCATGAAAGTCCCGGCAAAGGTTAAGAGCGGCGTCAATATCTATAATATTATTGAATGAAAGCTCTTTACCCTGAATCTGTTTTAAATTGGTAACAACAGCACAGTCCGGCTGATTTATTTCTCTATAAAAATATGCCTTCTGATGCGGATTCTCACCATATCTCAAAGACTGCTGCGCGAGATAATTAAAATTGATCTGAGTTGGGAAATCACCATTGAGACTTCCCAGATAATTTGAAATAATTGAATCATATCTTGCGGTATGTGAAAAGACCTTTGATGCAAGCCCAAAACGGTATTCTGATGTAAGTTCATCACTATTTATCCTTTTAATGATTTCATCATAATCTTCAGGATCAACAACAACTGTTACGTCAGCATTGTTTTTAGCTGCTGACCTGAGCATTGTAGGCCCGCCGATATCTATATTCTCTATTGCTTCAGAAAGTTCAACATTTTCTTTTGAAATAGCAGCTTCAAAGGGGTACAGGTTAACGACAACCATATCGATTGGAAGTATATCATTTTGACTCATCTGTTCCTGATGAGAGCTGTTGTTTCTTATAGCGAGAATACCTCCATGAACCTTAGGGTGCAGTGTCTTTACTCGTCCATCGAGTATTTCAGGAAAACCCGTGAATTCAGAAATATCCTTAACCGTTACCCCATTCGAATCGAGGAGTTTATAGGTCCCCCCGGTAGAAATAATCTCAACATCAAGGTCTGCCAGCTTTCGTGCAAATTCAACAATTCCGCTTTTATCGGAAACAGAAATAAGTGCCCGATTAATTTTCATGAAAAACTCCGGTTTTTTTAAGAAAAACTACTTGTAGAGAGGGTTACGGTCAAGCAGAGTATTGAGTAAGATAGAAATTTAATAGGAATAGAACACGGATCCAGCGGATTAAAACTGATTTTCAGTTGAGTAGACTGAGAACTCACT
>JAGLSM010000003.1 GCA_023135745.1 Spirochaetota bacterium
TAAAGAAAATGCTGATGTATTGGGTGATTTAACAACAGCACATCAATTTGGAGTTGCGCTTGAGTTTGATTTCCTGAATTTCGGATATCTTTATAAACCAACCGAAAAAAGTGGTTTTCAGGATTATGAACATGGATTTGAATTTAAAATAAGAGGAAAGTTCTAAAAGGTTTGCTTCTACTATACCAGGAGATAATTAATGAAATTTTTTACCAGGATTATGTGCTTAGTAATGGTGATGCTTATTGTTCCGATAACAGCATCAGCGGTTCCCTTTGAGGGATTAACAATTGTCAAGATAGACTTAAAAGGTAATGTAAATACAGATTCAACTTTGATAAAAGCTCAGCTTTCAAGTAAGGAACACTACAAGTTTAAGTTGGCTACAGTATCAAAAGATGTTAAGGATCTGTATTTGCTTGGATTTTTCAGTGATATAAAGGTTGACGCGAAACGTATGGGAAGGGGGGTTGTCCTAACTTATATCTTTAAAGAATTTGAAAAGGTTGAGAAGATAATCATCAAGGGAAACGACGAACTTTCTCAGAGTACTGTAAAAGAGATAATGACTATAAAAAAGGATTCAGTCTATAGCCTTACTCTATTAAATAAAAATATCGAAAACATTATAAAAAAATATAAAAAAGAAGGTTATATCAACGCGAAGATAAAACATTCGATTAAGATGAATCGTAAGACGAGAAAAGTATCAATACTGCTTAATATAAATGAAGGTAAAAAAATAGTTATAGAAAAAATTATTATTGTCGGAGCAAAACAGCTTGATTCGGGTTCTGTTAAGGGCGCTATTGAGGATACACATGAGTCAGGATTTTTCAGAAGCGGTATTCTTGACGAAAAGAGCCTTGAAAAAGACAAAAAAAGAATAGAGAAGTATTATCACGATAGAGGCTTCATCAATATGAAGATTCTAAGTGTAAACAGAGTTGTCCGGAAGATAAAACCTAATAAACCGGAAAAAGCAATTTTTCTATATATTAAGGTATATGAAGGGCAGCGGTACAAGCTCAATCAAATTACAATACAGGGAAACCGCGTATTTAAAACAGATAAAATTTTAAAAAATGTTTTCCAGTTAAAAAAAGGTAATTTTTTTAACGAGACTCAGTATCAAAAAGATATTTTTACTATTAGAAGAATATATCAGGAGAGAGGTTATATATTTTCCAGTATTGTTCCAATTAAGAATATCGATAAAAGGAACCTTCAAGTAAATATAAGTATCAAGATATATGAGTCGGAAAAAGCTCATGTTGAAAACATCAAAGTTAAAGGCGCGTTAAGAACAAAAAACTATGTTATAGACAGGGAAATAAGGATCAAGGAAGGTGAGGTTTTTAACCGGAATAAGATTGTGAGAAGTCAGGAGAGACTATACCACCTAAGATTTTTTAAAGATGTTAATATTGATATTGAACCAGGCAGTACTGAGGGACTTATGAATCTTATTTTCTCATTAAAAGAGGATCGTACCGGAATGATTACTCTTGGAGCAGGTTACGGTACAGCTTCAGGCATGTCGGGATACTTACAGATTCAGGAAATAAATTTTCTTGGGGAAGCTCTGAAAATACACGCGAGAGGAGAACTCGGTCAAAAGCGCAACCGTATTGAAATTGGGTTTGATACTCCATGGTTATTTAAATACGCTCCTACATCTCTTGGTGTATCCCTTTCTTATAATGATTATAACAATACAACAATATCCGAATCTTTAATAAATACCAATGTTTCGGAGCATATGAAGGGTGACGGGTACAGTTATAATCAAAAGTCTTTTCAGCTCCAGTTTCGATTGGGACGTACTGTTTCGGAGTATTGGCGGGTATTTGGTTCATATACCTTCGCGACAAAGAGGAACTCTGATGAAAACTTTGTATTATTCACAGAAGAGGAGGCAACAGCTCAGGGTAATTCCTATCTGGAAGATATAAATGAATTAGAAGACTTTTTAACCAGGGGCTGGTATCAGACAAGCAGTGTCAGGATAGGCGCAGTAATGGACAGCAGGAATGATTCCATTGCTCCATCAAGCGGTTCTCTTTTCAGACAGTTTCTTACTTATACAGGCGGGTTTCTAGGCGGGTATTCGCAATTCATAGAGTCTGTTTCTGATCTTTCTATTTATTTTCCGCTTCCGGCGAATTTTGTTCTCGCGATTAATGGTAAGGTAGGATTCCTGTTTGACCAGTTTGACAGAAATGCCAATATTGATGCTATTGATAAGCTTCAGTTTGATGGAATGACAGAACTTCGAGGGTGGAACGAGGAGTACGAAGCTACGGGGCGCGGCAAGGTGGGCGCTTCAGTGGAGATTAGATATCCTTTGAGTAAGAGGGTTCTTTCAAGTGTTTTATTTTGTGATATGGGAAAAATCTGGAGTGACTGGAAGCAGGTCTCTTTTAATCTGAAAGAATTCAAATACAGTATAGGGTTTGGATTCCGTCTTGAGATACCGATGCTTCCGATACGGTTGTATATGGCAAAGAGATTTGATTATGATGAATCAGGAGTCTTCAGATGGTCTAAAGATGGGGATGACGGCTTTTTCCGTAAATGGGAATTTGTTTTTTCTGTTGCCGGTTTATTTTAAAAATCATTATTTTTACTAGTCAAGAAATGAATGTGGAGAAATTAGCATGAAATATTTTATTGTAATTTTTATTTTAATAATGTTTGTGAGTTTGGTTTATCCTATAACAACTTCTTCTTCAGCATTAAAGCATATTATCAAAATTGGGGTAGTAAACATTGAAAAGGTTTTCAGTGAATATGCGGCAAAAAGTAAGGCGGCATATGGACTGAGAAAGAAAAAAGCTGAATTTGCAAAAGAAATAAAAAAAGAGCTGGTTCTTATAAAGAAGATGGAAAAAGAATTCAAGGAACAGAGAAGCGATCTTTCTGATAGTGAAAAAAGACGAAGGATGTCTGAAATTGAATTTAAAAAAGAAGAGCTTACAAATCTGATTGCAAGAAGAAACAAACAACTTTCGAGGGAAGAAAAAAAGCTTTCAAGCCCAATCTTGAAAGAAATAAAAGCTGCGATAAGGATAGTCGCGAATAGAGAGGGTGTTAAGCTTGTGCTCGACAGCCGTTCATATGTTCTGTACTATGACAGAACACTTGATTTAACCGATAAGGTTGTACGCCGTATTCGTCTTATAATTATGCAAAAAAGAAAATATTAGGGACAATTCTTGGAAATAAATGGAAAGGAACTGGCATTACGTCTTGGGGGAAGAGTCATTGGTGATGATTCTTTGATCATACGCGGGGTTGGTTCGTTAAATGCTTCAAAAGCTGATGAAATAATTTATGCTTCCGGAAGAAAAAATTTTCATAAAGCTGCATCCGGTAATTGCGGCGTTATTCTGACAAAAAAAGCTTTTTCAGATAATGACAAGGTTCTTATCATTGTTGATGATCCCCGCAGTGCCTTTGTTAAATGCCTTATGATTTTTCAACATGTCAATACATATTCAGGAACTGTTTCTGAAAGGGCGATTGTTTCAGATACAGCGCAGATCTCCAAAAATGTTACAATAATGCAGTCCGTCAATATAATGGAAAATGTTTCTATTGGAGAAGGCTCAGTCTTATATCCTGGAGTATTTATCGGAAATAATGTTAAAATTGGAAAAAACTGTCTAATACACCCTAATGTTGTAATAGGGGAGAGATGTGCTCTTGGGGACAATGTTCTCATACATGCCGGAGTAGTAATCGGAGCGGATGGTTTTGGCTTTGCCGAAGGTCCGGATGGCAAACAGCTTAAAATTCCTCAGATCGGCGCAGTAGTAGTTGAAGATGATGTTGAAATAGGAGCAAATACTACAATAGACAGGGCGACTTCAGATGTGACCTTAATTGGGTCCGGTACAAAAATAGACAACCTGGTTCAGATAGCGCATAATGTAAGAATTGGAAAAAACAATATAATTGCTGCTCAGACAGCTATCGGTGGAAGTACAGTAACAGGAGATAATTGTATATTTGCCGGACAGGTTGGAGTTGCTGATCATTGTGTTATCAAAGACCGTGTAACAATTGCGGCCAAATCAGGGGTTCAGTCAAAGGAAATGGAAGAAGGTAAAACCTATTTCGGAATTCCCGCGAGAGAGATACATGAGATGAGACGGATTCTTGCTGCGACAAGAAAACTTGCTGAAAAAAAACACTAAATAACTTCTTTAATATTTCCATTTTCATTAAGCTGAATATTTATTATTCTTACTATTCCTGAAATTTAAAATGTTAAACTCCGGAGGTTTTTAAAATGGGAAAACAAATAGATGTAAATGGAGTAATGGATTTAATTCCTCATAGATATCCCTTTTTACTAGTGGACAAGATTCTTGATTGGGATGAGAAGAATATAACAGGTCAAAAGAATGTCAGTATTAATGAACCTTTTTTCCAGGGACATTTTCCGGGGCATCCAATTATGCCGGGGGTCTTGATTGTCGAAGGTATGGCTCAATGCGCGGGATGTCTTATTTTTCAAAATATTTCTGACCGCCATAAAAAGGTTGTTTATTTTGCCGGCATGGATAAAGTCCGTTTCAAGGCTCCCGTATTTCCCGGTGATGTAATAACCTATAAAATTGAAATTACAAGATTTAACGGAAGAATCTGCAAGATGTCAGGATCCGCTTTTGTTGATGACAAACTTGTATGCAGTGCTGACATGATGGCTGCTTTGGTTGACAAAGAAGAATCTAAATAAATCAGTTTTTATAAATCATGCAATAAGGAAAATAATTGGTACATATACATCCTACTGCCATTGTTGATAAAAATGCCGTGATTGAAGACGGGGTTGAGATAGGTCCTTTTGCAATTATTGAAGGAAATGTGAAAATAGGCAGAAATACAAAAATATACCAGTCAGTATATATAACAGGGTATACAGATATAGGTGAAAATTGTATAATCCATCCATTCTGCTGTATAGGACACATTCCGCAGGATTTTGCTTTTAACAGGTCTTGTGTCTCATATGTGAAGGTAGGCGATAATTGTGAATTCAGAGAGGGCGTTACTATTCACAGGGGTACTGTCGCACAGAGTGAGACAATAATAAAAAATAATGTTTATCTTATGGCTTACGCGCATATTGCTCATAATTGTTTTATCGACGAGGGCGTTGTTATTGCCAATAGTACTCTTCTGGCAGGATATACAAAAATTTTTAAAAAGGCATTTTTATCCGGAAATATATCGGTGCACCAGCACGTCCATATCGGACAGTATGCCATGATAAGCGCTTCATCATTTTTAACAAAGGATGTTCCTCCGTTTTGTATAGCACAAAAGGTTCCTGCAGTTGTATCCGGATTGAATATTGTCGGCCTTAGAAGAGGCGGCTATTCTCAGGAGAAGAGGACTGAAATAACACGTCTTTTTAAAAAGATATACAGGTCTAACTACAATACTTCACAGGCTGTTTCAAAGCTGTCTGCTATCGATTCAGAAGAAGCAAGGATTTTTGTGGAATTTATAAAAGATTCAAAAAGAGGGCTTACCCGCTACAGAGATATTAAATAAAAAATGGAGTCTTGCTGAGAAACCGGAGATCTAAATTGTATATTGGTATCGATTATGGAAAATCCAGAGTAGGTATCGCGAAAAGTGACAGTACAAATACGCTCGCGACTCCTCTGGATGTAATCTCGGTCAAAAAAGGGTTTAATGTTTTATTTGAGAGGATTAAGGACGTTCTGAAAAAGGAAGGTATTGCTGAAGGTTTTGTGATAGGCAACCCCGGTGAAGAAGATCCGAGAGCGGCAATACTTTTTGAAGATATCAGGGTTTTTGCGGAGATATTGACAGGGGAATTCGGTATTCCTGTTTATTATTTTGATGAGCAGTTTACAAGCCGTCAGGCTTTTGATCTTCTCTTACAGGGCGGAAGCGGAAGGAAAAAGAGAAAACAGATGCTTGATGCGGCTTCGGCCTCACTTATCCTTCAGGGGTTTTTAGATTCAATGCAATGAGGTGTTGCAAAAAATACACAGGTGCCTGTTTTTTATGAAGGCTTTATGCAACATAGGTCTTTTATTTGCTCAACATATTTTCTAACTTATTGAATACTTATGATTTAGAAAAGTATTTTAAATGATCAATCTGGTACGAATATTGCTATATAGTGGGTAATTATTAAGAGGGAATCAATGAAGCAATCAACGATAAACAGAGAGGTTTCCAGTTCCGGAATTGCCCTTCACTCAGGAGAAAGATCACAAATAATTTTTAAACCTGCGCCCGATGATTATGGTGTAGTTTTTTTCAGGTCTGATATAAAGCCCAAGGTTCCTATTCCTGCTAACTGGAAATATGTTACAGATACAGTTAATAAAGTTGCAATTGGAAGAGAAGGGATTGAGCTAAAGACAGTAGAGCATGTGCTATCAGCTCTCTATGGACTTGGTGTGGACAACTGTATTGTTGAAATAAATAACATAGAGCCCCCAAATTTTGACGGGAGTTCCAAGCATTATGTAGATCTTATACTTGAAGTAGGTCTAAAAGAGCAGGAACAGGACAGGAAGTATTTTGAAATACCTCATCCGATATGGATGGAGGATGAAGATAAATATCTTATTATCCTTCCTTCAGATGACTATAGAGTCTCATGTTCAATTGAGTTCAACCATAATATAATTCAGAAACAATCATGTCATCTGAGTATAACAAATGACGTATATCTCAACGAAATCGCAGGTGCACGTACTTTCGGCTTTTGGAAGGATGTCAGCCGTATGTGGGAAAGCGGACTTGCTCTGGGCGGTTCTTTTAATTCGGCGCTTGTTTATGATAATGATGGGATATTAAATGAGTCGCTGAGGTTTGATGATGAGTGCGTCCGTCATAAAATACTTGATCTTATAGGCGATTTTGCCCTCTTGGGACGTCAAATTAAGGGTCATGTAATAGCCTATAAGAGCGGGCATGCGCTTCATGTTTCACTCGTAGAAAAAATGGGACATATAATTGAAAACAACCTGTTTTCTCATGAAATTAGAGAGAAGGAAGAGGGCCGGTTTAAAAGCTTCAGAAAACGCATGGCATTCTAACTTTAAAAAAATTCATATGCTCAGATTAAAAACGCTGTTATCGTTAATATTTTTTGTGTTACTGTTTATTTTAAATATGTCTCCTAAAACACAAAAGGTATATCCTCTTTATTTTGGAAATAAAAAAATCATGGTTGAATTGGCGATTACATGGCCGCAACGGGCGCGAGGGCTTATGTACAGGCCGCTTCTGGATAAGGACAGAGGTATGCTCTTTGTTTTTAACAGGAATTCCAGGCACTGCTTCTGGATGAAAAATACAAAAATACCTTTATCAATCGCTTTTATAGATAAGGGTTTAAAGATAATAAAAATAGCAGATATGAAACCCTATGATTTATCAAGGACATGTTCAGGCGGTAAATGTATGTTTGCGCTTGAAGTCAATAAAGGGTGGTTCAGAAAAAATGGGATTACTGAAGGAATGAGAGTTCGTTTAAGTAATTCTATAAAAATGAAGCTGAGAGACTAGTTTACCATCGTATAATAGCAGATCCCCATGTAAGACCGGCCCCAAAGCCTACAGCAGCGATTATATCGCCTTTTTTAAGTGTGTTATTCCTGTTAATTTCATCGATAAGAAGCGGGATAGAAGCTGATGATGTATTGCCGTATTTATCGAGATTTATCATAACCTGATCGCTGGATAGTTTCAGCTTCTTGGCCGCGTAGTCAATTATTCTCAAATTTGCCTGGTGAGGTACGAAGTAGCTTATATCTTCTTTTTTTAGAGATGCTTTATGTAACGCGGTTGTCAGGCTCTTCACAATAACATTTACTGCAAATTTGAATACGCCCGGGCCGTCCATTTTTATATATTGATTTTTATTCTTAATTTCGTTTTCATTAATAGGTGTTTTAGTCCCGCCGGAAGGTACTATCAGCAGATCTTTGCCGCTTCCGTCAGAGTGAATGTCAAATGCAAGAAGAGATTCATCATCAGGATTATCTGATGCTTCAAGTACCATTGCTCCTGCTCCATCCCCGAATAGAATACATGTTGATCTATCAGTCCAGTCGATAAATTTTGTAAGACAATCTACGCTTACAAGAAGTATTCTTTTATACATTCCGGCATGAATAAATGAATATGCCGATGACAGAGCGTATATATAGCCTGTACAGGCTGCCGATATATCAAAAGCCGGTATATTGTCTGCTCCAATTCCGTTTTGAAGGAGGGCTCCTGTAGATGGAAATAAAGGATAGTCCGGAGTTGTCGTTGATACAATTATCATGTCGATATCAGAACCTTTATAACCGGACATATCCAGCGCGTTTTTACTTGCTTCAATAGCTAGATCGAAAGTGCTTGTCTTTTCGTCACAAACCCTTCTGGTTATAATTCCTGTACGTTCTCTTATCCACTGATCATTGGTAGCAACCATTTTTTCAAGATCATGGTTGCTTATAATATTGTCAGGTACAGCCGATCCTGTCCCTTTAATACTGACATAGGGCATTATTCACTCCGTTGTTACCTACTAAACTTGAATTATTAAAAATTATAATGAAATAACCGGAGTACATCAATTAAATTCACAGAAATTTCTGATCTAATTTATGAAGCAGCCGGCTTTTTTTACTTCACAGTTATGACGAGGGTTTATATATTTAATGAAATGCCTTGGTTTAATTTAAATAAAGAAGGTTCTTTTTGTCTATTGTGAATTCATATAAACCCAGAAATAAAAAAGGCAGTATCCGTCGGCATCTGAAGTTTGTTTTTTCAGCATTGGCCATAGCGCTTGTAATCCGGATTTTCATTGTTGAGGCTTACAAAATTCCGACAGGGTCGATGATTCCTAATCTTATTGAAGGTGATCAACTTCTTGTAAACAAGTTTTCTTATGGAGTCAGACTCCCGATATTAAGCGGGTGGAAGTTCCCGGGACTTACTTCACCCGACAGAAACTCTGTTGTTGTTTTTCATTATCCTTTGTATAGATCCGCAGGTTTTATCAGGGAATTTTTCAATCTTGTAACTTTTTCCTTACTTAATCTGGATGCAAAACCCAAAAATTTTGTAAAAAGAGTAATAGGTATTCCGGGGGATATGGTGAGGATTGACCGTGAAGGTATTATATACATAAATGGAAAACAGGTAAAAAGAACTTTTTATCAAAGAAGAACAATTAAAACATTCAGGGAAAATTCGAGAAGAATAAGAAAAGAAATTTACATAAATGATAAAAAAAATTTTGTGTATTCAATTGATGTTCCTAACAACAGTATCCCTTATTTAAACGCACAGCAGAGGACTAACTCCCGTCCTGTTAATGTTGAAAAATTTATCCTATATAAAGAATCAGACCACATAGTACAGTACATTGATTCACCTAAGGGTTATCTTGACAGCCGTTCGTTTATGAGGCCTTTTCCAAGAGTGATATCAAACAGGGAAACTGCCGCTTACTATGATGATGTAGCTGAAAAATTTATCGTTAATAATATGGCTCAATCAAGTACCGGGAAGGATGTTCCTGTTGTACTTCCCATTGATAAACTCGAATCAATAAAGAGCAAGAATTCACATATCCTGGTCTACAATGCTGAAGGTGAAGTATGGTATAAAATCAAGGGCAAAAAAAAATTATCGCAGCTGTTTAAAAAACAGGATGGACATCTATGGATCATTGTTCCTGAAGATTCATACTTTGTTATGGGTGATAACCGCGATGTCAGCCTTGACAGCAGAACATGGGGTTTTGTTGAGGAAGATTTCATTATCGGAACGCCTATTTTAAAGTATTGGCCTCTTTCAAGGTTCGGGAGCATTGATTAAGAACCCGGCTTCGTTATATGTTCATATTCCATTTTGTAAATCAAAATGTCCTTATTGTGCGTTTGTTTCAAAAAAAGATTCAAAAGAAAATATATTAAACTATCCTGATCTCATTAAAAGGGAATTCGAGTTGAGGGAGATTGGCTTTGCTTCAGGAGCCCTGAGTATTTACTTCGGCGGAGGTACGCCGCTCATTCTTCCTCCCGAGTCTCTTAATGATCTGATAGGTTTCATCATTGAAAAAGCTTCAGGTCCGAAGACCTCAGAAATTTCTATCGAGAGTCTTCCTTCGCTGATTACTGATGAAAAATGTGAGATTCTTGCTGGAAATGGTATTAACAGAGTGACTCTTGGAATGCAGAGTTTTAATGACGGTGTACTCAGAGATATAGGACGTTTTTCTGAAATAAAGTACTTTGAAACTGCAGTTGAAACCTTATTGAAGCATGGAATTAAGAATATTGGTGTAGATCTTATTATTGGTCTTCCGGATGATGGTTATAACGCGTTTGTAGATTCAGTTATAAAGCTTGCTTCTTCAAAAATTAAACATATTTCTGCCTATTTTCTTAAAATTGAAGAGGGGACGGAGTTCGAATCAAAGATGAGATCAGGAGATATAAGGCTTCCTTCTGATGGGCGGACATGCAGGATGTACTCAAAACTTGGAAAGATTCTTTTTAATGCCGGTTTTAACCGTTATGAAATATCAAATTTTGCCATACCGGGTTTTCATTCTGTACATAATACGTTGACTTGGGATTACAGGCCATATATTGGGCTGGGTGTTTCCGCTGTGAGTTTTGACGGAGAATTAAGGTATAATAATCCTGTATCTCTGGAAGAGTATGAAGTGGGGATTTTGTCACGAAAACCCGTTTTGTGTTCAGTTGAAAAGATTGAAAAAGAGATACGCGTAAATGAAAGAATAATGCTTGGGCTTAGGACTTCAAGGGGTCTTGATCTTTCTGTTTTAAAGGATATGGAGGGTATTGATCTTTTAAAGCACAGGGGGACGGAGGTGCAATCCTTTATAAAGAAAGGTTGGCTTAAAATTACCGGAGATCATTTGATTTTAAAAACAAAAGGAATTTTGTGGCTGGATACAATTCTTCAGAATTTATTTTTTGACAAAAAATTTCATAAATTTTTATAAATTTGATTATATTTAATTCAAAATAGCTAAACAGATGTTTAATACTATTGATAATAAAACATCTGTCCTGTAGATACTAAGGAGATTTGCCAATGTCAAAGGGCAAAGTAAAAAACGCTGATAGCGTTGCGGAAGAAGAGAAAGTCCAGACTCAGTCAGAAAATGATGAGAATGCGGAAGAACTCAGTGATCTTGAAGTTCTTCAAAAGAAGAATATTGAACTTGAGTCCAAGGTAAAAGAATATGAGAACCTTATAAAACGTCAACAGGCTGAATTCGAGAATTTTCGAAAGAGAACCCGTATTGAAAGGGATGATTTTAGAAAAACAGCAGTAAGCGATGTTTTTACAGATTTGCTTGAAGTTATTGATAATTTTGAGAGAGCTATCGCAAGCGGAGAGAATTCGACTGATTTCGAAGGTTATAAAAACGGTATTGAGATGATTGATAAACAGTTTCGTGATTTTTTAAAAAAGCACGGTGTTGAACAGTATGAAAGTCTCAATAAACCATTTGATCCTCAAATGCATCAGGCAATGATGATGGTAGAGGAAGGTGATCATGATGGACAGAAGATTAGTGAAGTTTTCAAGCAGGGCTTCATGATTCACGATAAAATGCTCAGACCTGCAAGCGTAAAGGTAGCAAAAGGATCGGGTCAGTCTGCAGCTTCAGTAGATACTGAAGGCTAGTAAGAATACTTATTGAATTGATAAATACTCGTAGAGTATGAGACTATATATTTAAATGGAGGCCTTAAAATGGGTAACAAAATTATAGGGATTGACTTAGGTACAACAAATTCATGTGTTGCAGTTATGGAAGGCGGGGATCCTGTAGTAATACAGAATTCTGAAGGACAAAGGACAACTCCGTCAATTGTGGCGTATACAGATAAAGGTGACCATTTAGTTGGTCAGCAGGCAAAGAACCAGGTTGTAACAAATCCGGATAATACTATAAGGTCTATTAAACGTTTTATGGGAAGACGTTTTGGAGAAGTTGACAGTGAAATCAAAACAATTTCTTATAAGGTTGTAAAAGGTCCTAACGGTGATGCCCGTGTTAAGACCAGCGAAGGAGAGTTCTCTCCTCCCGAAATATCAGCCCGTGTTCTTCAGAAAATGAAACAGACAGCTGAAGATTATCTTGGTGAAACTGTTGATAAAGCAGTTATAACTGTTCCTGCGTATTTTAACGATGCTCAGCGTCAGGCAACAAAGGACGCGGGCAAGATAGCCGGGCTCAAGGTTGAAAGAATTGTTAATGAACCTACAGCTGCATCGCTTGCTTATGGTCTTGATAAAAAGAAGGATGAAAAGATAGCTGTATTTGATTTAGGCGGAGGGACCTTCGATATATCAGTTCTTGAACTGGGCGACGGTGTTTTTGAAGTAAAATCAACAAACGGAGATACTCATCTCGGAGGAGATGATTTTGACCAGAAGGTTATTGACTGGATAGTTGATGAGTTTAAAAAGGACAAGGGTGTTGATCTGGGTAAGGATAAAATGGCTCTTCAGAGACTCAGGGATGAAGCAGAAAAGGCTAAAATTCATCTTTCAGGGAATCAGTCGGTTGAGATCAATCTTCCATTTATCACAGCGGTTAACAATAACCCTCTTCATCTTAACCTTACACTGACTCGTTCCAAATTTGAACAGATGGTTTCTGACCTTGTTGAAAGGACAAAAAAACCATGTATAGATGCTATAAAAGATGCGGGACTCAAGGCTTCGGATATAGATGAGGTTATCCTTGTCGGCGGATCTACAAGGATCCCGGCAGTTCAGGAAATGGTTAAAAAAATATTTGGACAGGATCCTCATAAGGGTGTTAATCCTGACGAAGTTGTTGCCATTGGTGCCGCGATTCAGGGAGGTATTCTGGCAGGAGATGTTAAGGATGTGCTTCTTCTGGATGTAACACCTCTTTCACTTGGTATTGAAACGCTGGGTGAAGTAATGACAACATTGATACCAAGGAATACGACAATTCCTACTAAAAAAAGTCAGATTTTTTCAACTGCTTCAGACAATCAGCCTGCTGTATCGATACATGTACTTCAGGGCGAGAGAGAGTTTGCGAGAGACAACAGGACTCTTGGCAAGTTTGACCTCATTGGACTTCCTCCTGCTCCAAGAGGCGTTCCTCAGATTGAAGTCAGCTTTGACATAGATGAAAACGGCATTGTACATGTAAGCGCTAAAGACATGGGGACAGGTAAAGAGCAGAAAATAAGAATAGAGTCTTCAAGCGGTTTAAATGAAAATGAAATTGATCAGATGGTTAAGGATGCGGAGGCTCACTCAGAAGAAGATAAAAATAGAAGAGAAATTGCTGAGACAAAGAATAATCTGGACAGCCGTATTTATGAAATTGAGAAGAGTCTTAAGGAATACGGGGAAAAGATTTCAGAAGATGAAAAGAAAAATCTGGAAGAAGAGATTGCAAAGGCAAAAACATCTCTTGAAAGTACAGATATACAGGTATTAAAGGATAGTCTTGAATCTCTCACACAGGCTTCTCATAAGCTTGCGGAAGTTATCTATAAAGAATCAGCAGCAAATCAGCAGCAGGAACCGGCTTCTGAAGAAGTGTCAGATGATGAATCAAAAGATTCTGACAAGAAGCCTGGTAAAGATGAAAATGTAGTTGATGCTGATTTTGAAGTTGTTGACGAAGAAAAGGCATAGATAAAGGGATAATATGGTGGCTAATAAACGTGATTATTATGAAGTTCTTGGGGTAGCAAAATCCTCAGGAAAGGATGAAATAAAAAAGTCATACAGAAAATTGGCCATGAAGTATCATCCTGATAAAAACAGGGGTAATGCTTCGGCGATGAATAAATTTAAGGAAGCAACTGAAGCTTACGAAGTTCTAGCCAATGATGAAAAAAGACAGACATACGACAGGTTCGGGCATGATGCAGTAAATGCTGCGGGCGCCGGAGGCCAAAGATGGGATCCAAATTCCTTTTCAGGCTTTGAAGATATTTTCGGAGATATGGGCTCATTTGGAGACATCTTTGAAAATTTCTTTGGCGGAGGTAGAGGGAGATCATCCAGAAGGAGCGGAGTAAAACATGGTGATGATCTTCGTTACGATCTTGAGATAAAGTTTGAAGAAGCCGCCTTTGGGATTCAGAAAAAAATTGTGATTCCACGACAGGAAACTTGTCATGATTGTAAAGGTACCGGGAGCCAGAAACAGACCAAATCAGATGTTTGCCCTGACTGCGGAGGCAGCGGACAGGTAAGAAGATCACAGGGTTTTTTCAGTATAAGCAGTGCCTGTCATAGATGTCAGGGGAGCGGATACGTTATAAAAGACCCATGCAGGGCATGCAGCGGCACAGGACAGGTTAAAAAGAAAAGAACGATTTCCGTAAAAATTCCTGCCGGAGTTGAATCAGGATCTCACTTGAAAATAACCGGCGAGGGCGGTGCAGGAGTTAAAGGCGGGTACAACGGGGATTTATATGTTGTGATACATGTCGCGCCGCATAAGTATTTTGAACGTCATGAAAATGATGTTGTTTGTGAAGTTCCGATATCCTTTACTCAGGCAACTCTTGGTGCTGAGATTACAGTTCCTACTCTGGATGGAAAAAGAGCTAAGATTAAAATACCTTCAGGAACTCAGCCCGGAAAAATTTTCAGATTACGTGGTCAAGGTATTCCTATGCTTGGAAGGTCAGGCAAAGGTGATCAGTTGGTTAAAATTGATATATCAGTTCCCAAAGGTCTTACTTCCAGGCAAAAGGAACTACTTCGTGAATTTGCGCACATAAACAAAGACGATACTTCTCCTGATCCATCGAGTTTATTTGAAAAGATTAAGAGCCGATTTACCTAAATTCCTGAATTGAGTTGACGTAGAACGAAAACTTGTCTATTTTTTAAAAGTTAAAAAATAATGGTGGTTATTAAATGTCTGTTTTAAAAATGGGCGTGATAGGTGTTGGCCATATGGGCCAATATCATGCAAATATCATAAGTAATATTCCTTCTATAGATTTTGTCGGCATCAGTGATGCGAATGCAGTACGCTTGGGGGAGATATCCGGTAAGTATGATATAAAAAGCTTTACAGATACAAAAAAACTGTTAAAAAAGGTTGATGCTGTAGTAATTGCGGTACCAACTAACCTTCATTATAAGGTTGCAAGTGAAGCATTGAATGCCGGAGTTCATGTCCTTCTTGAGAAACCAATAACAAGAACCGTTAAGTACGCGCAGAAACTGATAGATCTTGCTTCTCAGAAAAATTTGATATTTCAGGTGGGGCACGTTGAGCGGTTTAATGGAGCAATTCAGCAGCTTAAGCATGTAATTGAACGTCCTTACTTTCTTGAGGCAAGGAGACTGGCGCCAAGGACTCCGCGGGTCAAGGATGTCGGAGTAGTTCTTGATTTGATGATTCATGATATTGATATTGTTATAGGGTTTTTAGGTTATGATATTCAAAGTATTGACGCGGTAGGTTCAACTGTATACAGTAATTCTGAAGATGTTGCAACAGCCCATCTTCTTTATGGAAACGGATGTATTGTTGATATATCCGCAAGCAGGGTAACAACAAATAAAATTAGAACCTTATCAATTTCACAGGAAGATGCGTATATATTTCTTGATTATAATACTCAAGACATCAACATTCACCGCCAGGTTTCTTCTGAATATGCTTTAACTAAAAAAGAAATCCGTTACAGCATTGAATCTGCTGTTGAGAGGGTATTTATTCACAATGTTAATCCTCTTCAGCAGGAGGTAATGCACTTTGTAGACTGTATTGTCAGCGGAGCTACACCTCTTGTTTCAGGTATCAACGATATAAAAACATTAACCATAGCAAAAAAAATAATTGAAAAAATTAATAATAATGCAAAAGATGATGATGTGGAAATCACTTAAAACCGGTTTCTTTAGTTTTTTAATATCATTTTTAATGCGTATAGTCTATTTAACTTCAAGAAAAATTTATCTGGGAAAAGATATTCTTGATAAAACTGCGTCTAAGGGGCCGGTAATATTTGTTATCTGGCACGGGAAATTTTTTCCATTTATTAAATTCGGATCAAAGTATTACAGGCATACAAGAATTCTCACTTCTCTTTCCGATGATGGGGAACTTCTTTCGAAAATCATAAGGAATTTTGGCGCTGATGTAATAAGAGGTGATGAAAGACGGGGAGGCGTTAAAGGTCTTATTGATATGATCAAGATATATAAAAAAGGATGGAATATTCTTTTTGCTGCTGACGGACCTCTTGGCCCCTATCAGAAATTAAAGCCCGGAGTAATTTCATGCGCGTCAAAAACAGGAGGTCCTATTATGCCGGTATCCTGTTCTGCAAGCCGGGCTTTTATTTTTAAAAAGGCCTGGGACAAGTTTTTCTTTGCAAAACCTTTTTCAAAACTTGTAGTTAAATTTGGAGAGCCTGTTTATCTTCCAGGAAAGATGACTGAAAAAGAAATTATAGAAGCTTCAATTAAAATTGAAAAAACAATAAACAATTTAACACATGACTGTGATAAAGTGGCTGGTCATGAGAAGGGTTTGATTGGGTAATGAATTTAATGATACATCTATTATATAATACAGTCCTTTTGTTTTTTTTGCCTTTTTACATTTTATTCTCTTTGATTCAGTCACTTTTTAAAAAAAAATACTTTGTTCCATTTTTATACAGACTTGGATTTCTTTTTAAGAGATACCCTGTAAATGCCGGAGGATTGTGGATCCATGCTGTTTCTGTTGGAGAAATTGCGGCCACAGTGTCTGTTATAGAAGAGATAAAGAAAAAAAAACCTCGAATATCAATAACCATTTCATGTACTACACTTACAGGATATGAAATGGGAAAGAAAATGCTGAATGATGATATAGCAATTATATATGCCCCGGTGGATTTACCCTTTGTTGTCAGCAGATTTTACAAGAGGATTAAACCCAGGCTTGTGGCTGTTGCTGAACTGGAAATTTGGCCTAATTTTTTTCTTAGAGCAAAAAAGGAAGGTATACCGCTTGTCCTTTTTAACGGTAGAATGCCGGAAGATGATTTAAAAATGTACCGGATTTTCAAATCATATTTGAGATTAATCCTTGACTGCGCTTCAGTAATAGGGGTTCAAACTGAAACTGACAGGAAAAGATTTATTGAAATTGGCGGGAATAAAAAAAAGGTAAAAACAACCGGAAATATCAAATTTGATTTTTCACAGAAGATAAAATCTAACAGTCTAAAAAAGGAGTTCTTGTATTCTTCAAAAGACAGGATACTTGTTGTTAGTTCTACACATAGAGGAGAAGAAGAGTTAATACTCAAGGCTATAAAGGATGCTGTAAAGCGGATCCGCGCCATTAAAATAATATTTGTACCCAGGCATCCTCACAGGGCAGCAGAAGTTGCCAAGCTTGCTCTTGAGTATGGTTTTAAACCATTCTTCAGGAGTAAGGATAAAGTAAAACGCCCTTCTTTTTTAATTCTCGATACAATTGGAGAGTTGATTCAGGCTTATTTTATTTCTGAGCTTGTAATTATTGGAGGTTCATTTTTAAAAAAAATACAGGGACATAATCCTCTTGAAGCTGTTTTTTATAAAAAACCTGTAATTTTTGGGCCTTATATGGAAAATTTTCATAATATAAGAGATGTTTTATTGGCTGATAAAGGGGCTCTTGAAGTTCTTGACTCTGAGCTTCTTTCAAATGAGATAGCAAAAACTCTAAAAGCGCGCGATTATGGCAAGAAATTAGGCAGCGCGGGATACAGAATTATGTCCAGGAACAAGGGTGCTTCAAAACGTTATTCAGATATTATATTATCAAAGATTCAGGATGGGTGAGCCACAGTTACCATATTCCTGCCAAGCTCTTTTGAGTAGTAAAGAGCTTGATCAGCGCTTTGTATCATTTCTTCTTGGGTTTTAAAATTCTTTTCGAGCAGTGATATCCCGAATGAAGAAGTAATCTTAATAGATTTATTTTTAAACTTAAAATCAAAAGTTTCTATTGTGTGTCTTAGCCGTTCAGCAATCATTTTCGTGCTTGATACTCCTGTCTCAGGAAGGATTATCGCGAATTCTTCACCGCCATAACGAGAAGGTATATCCATTTGACGGATTGATTCATGTATGATTCTGCCGATTTGTTTGATTACATAGTCTCCGGCTTGATGACCATAAGTATCATTGACAATTTTAAAGTGGTCTATATCCATCATAATAAGGGAAAACGGTTTCTTAAAACGCCGGGACCTTGAAAATTCTTCTGCCATTCTGTTTTTAAAATAATGGTTAACGTAAAGAGTTGACATGCGGTCAACAGTAGCCATTTCATAAAGGCGGGTATTTTCTATAGCTATCCCGGCAGCTTCGGCGATAGAAGTCATGAAATTAAGATCAGAATTTGTAAAGTCTTTACCTGTGAGTTTTTTACTCAGGACAAGGAATCCATTTAAAGAAAGTTTTGCTTTGAATGGAAGAATAATTTCAGGGTCAAGAGGTGTAAGTTTTTTTACTATAGTTTTATAAGCTTCATCAATTTTAATATCTTTAAAAAATACGTAGTTTATATTGGTATTAAGAAATTTAATCAGAGGGTCTGACTTTTTTATTTTTATATCAAAATTGTCAGTCTCATAACCAACAGAGTTTTTTAACATAAAATTAGAATCATCCAGGTTTACATGAAGAAAAATTGAAACACTGGAAACAAGGATGTTCCCCTGACATGAAAATAACAGTGCCTGAACCATTTTTTCTATATTGAGTGTCGAAGTAATTATTTTTATAAAATTAAGTATATTACTCAGATCCAGGATTTTCTTTTCGTAGTTTTCAAACATTTCTTCGGCTAACGTTACTGTCTGTTTGAGGTTCTCATCTGTGATTTTTTTACGTGACATGTTTCACCTTTTGAAGTATTAACAGGATTATATCACTTGATTTTTAATCAGGTCAAGAGAAAGATTATTTTTATCCTATAATGCTCTATTTGCGCTGAACGCGCAAATAGAGCATTATAGTCGGATATTTAGTTTGCGATATGGTGTTTATGTAGTTAGGACGTTGCGCGAACCTGTTTTTTTGAAAATGAAACTCGTATTAAATT
>JAGLSM010000030.1 GCA_023135745.1 Spirochaetota bacterium
TTAATGCCAGCGTTTTTAAATGATTGTATATGTGTTTTATATCATAAAAAATATTATTGATTACCTTGATTTCCTCGGGATGTTTATCGGTGTAAATCAGACGGTAGTCACTGTCCGGTGATACAGAAACCTTTACAAGATGAGGATTTATAAAGAATGTTGTTTTGAAAAGATCTATCGGCAGCCAGGAAGCATTTGGGAAATAAACTTCAATCCATTGATACAGGTTTTTTGGGTGCATGAGTCTGTATTCAATTTTAGATTTTTTATTTTTTAAAAAGATTGACAGACTTTTATCAACTGATATTCCTGTTACACATCTTGCAGGTATTCTCGCAGCTCTTATCATTGCAAGAGCAAGATTAATAAGCCCCTTTTTTGAAGCTTGTTTATATAACAACACATGGCTGGCTTTTTGAATTGATGATGAAGGCTTGAATTTAATGTTATTATTGATCCAGTTAATTATTGATGTTATTAATTTATACTGATTTGTATACTTTTTTGTAAAACCGTATACCAGGCGCCTGATAATTCTGCTGTGGTGGTCAGCAATCCTTGTCTGCTTTAAATACCAGTTTTTTGTTCTTATAAATGCGGGATATTTCTGGTTACAGTTTATTGATTTTATGTTCAACAGGTTTTTGGACAGGAATGATGATTCATAGAGAATTTTTTTTGGGGGTTTAAACCAGAAAGCCTGAATGAATGGGTTATTGTAATTGTCTTTTCCTGTTTTTATATAGTCCGGTTTTGGGTAGAATTTATGTTTAATACTTGATATTGACTGAGAGTTAATGCCGTTTGATGAATTCTGCGGTATAAAAATTTTTATTGATTTAGCAGCACTTCTTTTTTTATTGGATATTCTGTATTTTAAATACAGATGACTTGTGTGAGAGTATTTTCCTGTTATACTGAGAAGATCACCTGAGGAAATGACCGGCAATAACAGGTAAGCAAGAATAACAATTAGTCTTACATATTTAATTTTATAAGTGTGACTGCGGTTATACATACTTCTATAATAGAAAATTTTAACCAATTTGTCAGTATTTTTGGATAATTATTTTCATTTTCAGGCTTAGACAAAGGCTCCCCTGTCAAGACAGGATATCTTTGATGAATTTACGTTCGCAGTGCAAATTCATCTTGACAATGATGATGAGATGATACAAATTTTCTTCATAAAAAAATAAGAGTCTGCAATTGAAAAAGAACGAAAAACGGGAATTTTACAGGTATGCTTACTTTTTTGTGGATGTTGTTTTCGGATTTGGACTATCTTTAATCGCTCTTGCGTATCTGGGATTCTGGCTTGACAGGAAACTTCAAACAAACAAAGTATTGTTTTATATTTTACTTTTACTGGGAATAGCAGGTGGTATAGCAAATGCTTATAAGGCAATTAAGAAACTTTTTCCGCAGGATGAAGAGGACTTGAAATAGTGGAATCGTCATTACAGGAAGTATACAGGTTTAAATCACTGATTATACGGTTATCGATAATGAGTCTTACTGTTCCGGTAGCTGTATCTCTGATATTTTTGTCAAGAAGGGAAACACTGGGCTTTTTACTGGGTTTTTGTGTTTCAATGATACTTTTTATCCTCAGGGTAAAGAGCGGGATCAGACTTGTGTCTGTTCCCGGCAAGAAGGTTCGTCCCAGGTATTTTTTAAATTTTGTATTCAGATATTTTCTGGCAGGTATTTTTATTGCTCTTGGCTTCTATTTAAAAGATAAATTGAATCCCTATGCGATTGTTCTTGGTATTATATGGGTTAATATTGTAATATTAATTCATCCGTTCATAAAAAAGGAAACGAGGGGATAATTTGCCGTCTTTTACACCATCAGATCCCGTTGTTATTGACATTTTTGGATTAACAGTCTTCTTCAACCTTGATATGGTTATAATGACTCTTTTTGTAGTAGTAGTTTTAATTTTATGGGTATATCTGAGTCTATCCAAACTAAAGACTGTTCCTGACGTGAAACAGGGCTTCTGGGAAATAATATTTGATTTTTTGAGGGATCTTGTAACTGAAACACTTGGTGAAAAAAACATAAAGTACCTTTCCTGGATTGGCACGCTGTTTATCTTTATTTTTTTCTGTAATATACTTGGCGCACTTCCTCCTCTTCTAAAGGGGCTTGGGGTTATAATTGCCGGTGTTCAGCGGCTGTTTTTCGGGGGAATTGAGGCAAAACAGCTTGTAGGCGCAGCTCTTGAAGAAGCCCATAAAAACAATTTTCTTGTGGAATACGCGACCGATGCTTATATGCTTGTTCCGAGAACTGTATGGTATGCAACTTTTATGAAATTTCCGACTTTTACTGCTCCTACCCAATATCTTTCTACTACTCTTTCAATGGGTATTCTTTCTTTTGTTATTGTTCAGATAGCTGCGATAAGGGCAAATGGTTTCATAGGATATTTAAAAACATTTGCTGAACCTATATTTTTTCTTTTCCCAATAAATATAATCGGAGAGATGGGTAAACTCATTTCGCATTCATTTCGTTTATTCGGAAATATTCTCGGTGGTTCAATAATTATAGGAATTGTAAGCGGGCTTCTTATAAAGTTCATTTCCAATGATTTTGGTTTTGGATGGTTTGGTTCAATAATACAGATTCCCGCTTTAATTTTACTAAACGGATTTTTTAACATTGTTATTGGTTTAATTCAAGCATTTGTATTTGCAATGCTTGCGGCTACTTATCTGGCTGTAGTTATAGTTGAGGACTAGGTTCAATCTTACGGAGGTTGATTTGACATTTGATTTTATAAACCTGTTTGCTTTTCTCGGAGCAGGTATAGGTATGGGCTTTGGAGCAATCGGGGCCGGAATTGGAGAGGGTTACGCGGCCGGTAAGGCATCTGAAGCAATTGCCCGGCAGCCTCATCAATCCGGAGCTGTAGTTAAAAACATGCTGATTGGACAGGCCGTGACGGAAACTTCCGGAATTTTTGCTCTGTTAATCAGTATTATTCTTCTTTTCAGGGGAGAAGGGGTAAACACCCTTTCTCAGGGTATAGCCTTTCTATCCGCCGGAATTTCAATTGGGTTTGGAGCTCTGGGCCCGGGGATCGGCGCGGGTTTTCCCGCGGGAAGTGCTTGTACAGCTATTGCAAGACAGCCCGGTAACAGCAATCTGGTAACAGTTACCATGCTGATTGGACAGGCTATGAGCCAGGCTCCTATTATTTTTGCGCTGGTTGTGTCGCTCCTGCTTATTTTTCTGCCTAATCTAGCTAATCTTGCTCCTGTCGGTATTGCGGCAATTGCCGCTGCCGGGATATGTTCCGGGTTTGGCGCTATAGGCCCGGGTATTGGATCAGGATATCCGGCTGCAAGCGCGTGTACCGTTGCTGGGGGATTTCCTAACTCAATTGGGAAGGCGAGGATTAATATGCTTCTGGGACAGTCGGTTGCTCAGACTACGGCTATTTTTTCTCTTTTAGTGTCTCTTATTCTTATAGTTATCACATTCAAGGGAGACTCTTTCATAAGGATCTCGGCTATGATCGGAGCAGGCATTGCCATGGGTATGGGTGCCATTGGTCCCGGTGTCGGGGCCGGAATGGCTGCAGGAAAAGCCTGTGAGGGTATTGGTAAGTCTCCTGATTCGGCAGGTCTTTTAAACAGAACTATGCTTCTGGGGCAGGCAGTTGCTCAGTCTACCGGGATATATTCTCTGGTTATTGCGTTAATATTGATATTTGTAGTTAATATATAAAAAAGGAGTTGAAGGAAATGAAAAGAAATTCTCAGAAAAAGCTTGTTAGAGGGATTTTGGTTGTAAGTATACTTTTACTTGTGGTTTCATTTATTATGGCAGCGCCTGATAAAAAACCTGCGCCAAAAGGGCAGAATAAAATCCAGAAAAATGTTCAGGAAAAAAAATCCGAACCTCTTGCGAAGGCTATTGTCAGAGGTGCGGCTTTAATTGGAGCAGGGCTTGCTATGGGTTTTGGCGCCATTGGTCCCGGGATTGGTGAAGGATATGCGGCAGGCAAGGCATGTGAAGGTGTAAGCAGACGTCCTGATAAGGCGAATTTATTAACAAGGACAATGCTTATTGGACAGGCTGTTTCGGAGTCCACGGGTATTTATTCGCTTGTTATCGCGCTTATCCTGATTTTTACAACATAGCAGGATAAGCCAAATTTGATTTGATAGTGACTTTTTCACTAAACTGTTAGGAGAAATTTGATGAAGCGGAATTTGACAAAAAAAATATTGGGTTTAACGGTGCTTCTTGTATTGCTGTTTATGATGTCTTCATTTGTATTTGCCGAAGAACAGGATGCTGCACCTAAGAAAAAAGGGAATATGGTTGATGTTAATATTTATGAGATTTTCATTCAGCTTATAAGCTTTTTTATCCTGTATATTTTTATGAAAAAATTTCTATTCTCTAAGATGTCGGATTTTCTAAAAGAACGGTCAAAAAAGATACAGGACGACATAGATAAAGCGGCTGAAAACAAGATAGAAACAGAAAAGATAATCGGAAATCAAAAAGAGATGATTAAAGAAGCACGGCTTGATGCGCAGAGCATTAAGGAAAACGCCGAAAGAACAGCTCTTCTTGAAGCAGAAACGATTTTAAAAGATGCTCATGACAAGGCCAAGGACTATACAGAGAACTCCATAAAAGCTGTAGAGATAGCAAAAGAAAGAGCAAAAGAGGATCTCGCGAAACAGGTGGGCGTTTATTCCGTAAAAATAGCTGAAAAAATTCTTCAGCGGGAAGTTACGGTAAAGGATAATGATAAGATGATGAAGGAATTCTTTAAAGAGGTTGGTGAAATATAGTGACTGAAAACCATATTTCTCAGCGGTATGTCAGGGCGCTCTTAAAATTAATCAAGTATGAGGATCTTCTGGATTCGGCTCAGACTCTGGAGCTTCTTGTCGCTGCAGTTAATCACAAGAGAATTGTTCATACTTTTTTTGACAATCCGGTTGTAACCGAAAAGGATAAAAAGTCTTTTTTAAAAGACATTCTAAAAGAGATTAAAATAAACAAAAATATAGAAAGACTTGCTTTACTGTTAATTGAGAAAAAAAGACTGAGGCTTATTATAAAGATCAGTGCAGAGTTTTCAAAAGAGGTTTCAGCTCTGTACGGGATGCTTCATATACATGTAAATGTGGCTGAGTCAATAAATGAGAAGACAAACACATATCTTCTGGATAATCTGAAAAAGGCTTCCGGTAAGGATGTCGAAATTGATGAATCGGTGGAAGATGATCTTATAGGTGGTGCTTCTATCAGGCATGGATACAGGCTCTACGATTTTAGTATAAAAGGGAAACTTGACGCTCTAAAAGAGGATTTTGAATCTCTATAGAATCCTGGGTCTGTAGAATCATGGGCCTATAGAATTATGGGATTAAGGAAAGGGAAAGTAATATGAAGATTTTACCTGATGAAGTAAGTTCGATAATTGAGAGCAGAATTAGGAATTTTGATAAAAAACTTGATATTTCAGATATAGGTATTGTTCTCAATGTTAGTGATAATATTGCCAGAATATACGGTCTGGATGAGGTAATGGCTGGAGAACTGCTTGAATTTCCCGACGGCACAATGGGTATGGTACTTAACCTTGAGGAGAATAATGTCGGATGTGTAATTCTTGGTTCCGATGAAAACATTAAAGAAGGGGATAATGTCAAATCGACCGGACAGATAATGAGTGTTCCGGTTGGAGATGAGATGCTTGGACGTGTTGTTAATCCCCTCGGTCAGGCTATAGACGGAAAAGGTCCTATTGAAACAGCAAAGAGCCGCCCGGTTGAGACTGTAGCCCCCGGTGTTATCACCCGCCAGCCGGTTAAGCAGCCTTTACAGACGGGTTTGAAGGTGATTGACGCTCTTGTGCCGATAGGAAGAGGTCAGAGAGAACTAATTCTCGGAGACAGGAAAACCGGTAAAACAGCTCTTGCAATCGATACAATAATAAATCAGAAAAAAGAAGATGTGATCTGTATATATGTAGCCATAGGTCAGAAGAAATCAACAGTGGCTCAGGTTGTAAAAACTCTTGAAGATGCAGGTGCAATGAAGTATTCAATTATCGTTGTTGCCTCTGCTTCTGATTCCGCGACTCTTCAGTATATTGCTCCTTACGCGGGATGTTCAATCGGGGAAGAGTTCATGGATAACGGCAAGCATGTTTTGATCGTATATGACGATCTCTCAAAACACGCGGTTGCTTACAGACAGCTTTCCCTTCTTCTGAGAAGGCCGCCGGGACGCGAGGCATTTCCGGGAGATATTTTTTATACCCATTCAAGACTTCTAGAAAGAGCGTTAAAATACAGTGATGAACTCGGCGCGGGATCATTAACCGCTCTGCCTATTATTGAGACACAGGCCGGAGACATTTCAGCATACATACCTACAAATGTAATATCTATAACCGATGGTCAGATTTATCTTGAATCGGATCTCTTTAATCAGGGAGTAAGGCCGGCAATCAATCCCGGGGTTTCTGTATCCAGGGTCGGCGGTAACGCTCAGATAAAGGCAATGAAAAAGGTTGCCGGTACTATGAGGACGGATCTTTCCCAGTTCAGGGATCTCGAAGCTTTTGCTAAATTTGGTACGGAGCTTGACAAGGTTGCTGAGGATCAGCTGAATCTTGGTATGAGACTTGTAGAGGTTCTTAAACAGGCGCAGTATGCCCCCATGAGTGTGGCGAGCCAGGTTGCTATACTCTACACAGTTGTAAACGGATATCTGGATGATATTCCTGTTGAAGAGATAACCCGGTTTGAAGCAGAGTTCCTTTCATTTGTTAAGGGGCAATACCCTGAATTATTAAAAGACCTGGAAAAAAAAGGCGAGCTTAGCGAGTCAATTGAAAAAACAATAGTTGAATCTGTAGGTGAGTTTAAGAAGATTTTTGTCATAAAAAGTGAGGAAGACGAATAAAACATGGCAAGCAATATACGTGAGATAAAACGCAGAATAGTCAGTGTCGGTAAGACAAGAAACATCACAAGCGCCATGAAGATGGTAGCGGCTGCTAAATTCAGAAAAGCCCAGAAATCTTTAATGAGTCTGAGACCCTATGCTATTGAACTTGAAGATATGATGAAATCAATACTTCAGGTTTCTCTTCAGGATCATAATCTGATGCGTGAGCAGGATGGAGATACTGTAGGTTTTTGCGTGGTTACATCCGACAGGGGATTGTGCGGCGGATTTAACAGTAATATAGCAAGGCATACGGTATCCATGATTGAAAAGGAAAAAAAGGCAGGTAACAAAGTAAAGCTCTATGTTATAGGAAATAAGGGCTATCAGTTTTTTTCCAAACGGAATACCGAAGAGATAGTAGATAAAAAAGTCGGCTTTTATGAAAAAATACATTTTGAGATGACAAAGTCCATAGTAGACGATCTTCTTGATTTTTATTCAAGGGATAATCTAAAGGGTCTTTACTTAGTATATAATGAATTTAAGAACGTAATGGAACAGCGGCTTACGGCAAAAAAATTATTGCCGATACAGTTTGAATTTGAACAAGTAGAATCAGATGAAGAGTATTTTCAGGATTATATCTATGAACCGTCTCCGAAGATTGTCATAGATTCCCTTTTATACAAGTACATAAATTATATAGTTTATAGATCCCTGTCGGAATCAAGTGCTTCTGAGCAGGGCAGCAGGATGACTTCTATGGACAGTGCTACTGAAAACGCGTCTACTTTAATTACAGAACTGACGCTTGTCTATAATAAGGTCAGACAGGAATTAATTACACGTGAACTAAGTGAGATTGTCGGAGGCGCAGAGGCGCTTAAATAAAGCTTAAAAAACGATCAAAGAAATTATTGGGAGAAGACAATGGCAGAAGGAACAGTAACAGCAGGTAAAATCACCCAAATAATAGGGCCTGTAGTAGATATAAGGTTTGAAAATGACTTGCCGAGTCTGTACGATGCTCTTGAGATACAGCATGGTGATGACAGGATAGTTCTCGAAGTTATGCAGCATATTGGAGACAATATGGTCCGCGCAATTTCTATGGGGGCAACCGATGGTCTTCGCAGAGGTATGGAAGTTCTTAATACCGGAGATTCAATTACTGTTCCTGTCGGTCCTAACACTCTCGGCCGTATATTCAATGTAACCGGAGATATTATCGATGGCGGGAAAGATATCGGCAAACATAAAAGACACTCAATACATCAAAAACCGCCGGGATTCAGCGAACAGGAAACGACTACGTCAATTCTTGAAACAGGTATTAAGGTAATCGATCTCATTGCTCCTTATCCCAAGGGTGGTAAAATCGGTTTATTCGGCGGTGCCGGAGTTGGTAAAACTGTTTTAATCACCGAGCTTATCAGAAATATTGCCACAGAGCATGGAGGATATTCTGTTTTTGCCGGAGTCGGTGAAAGAACAAGAGAAGGTAATGACCTTTGGCGCGAGATGAAGGAGAGCGGAGTAATCGACAAGACAGTTATGGTATTCGGCCAGATGAATGAGCCTCCCGGGGCGCGTTTCAGGGTGGGTCTTGCAGCCCTTACAATGGCAGAATATTTCAGGGATGAAGAAAAACAGGATATGCTGCTATTTATAGATAATATTTTCAGATTTGTGCAGGCAGGAAGTGAAGTATCCGCGTTGCTTGGAAGAATGCCTTCAGCAGTAGGGTATCAGCCTACTCTTGGGACTGATATCGGGGATCTTCAGGAGAGAATAACTTCTACCAAGTCAGGATCAATCACATCTGTACAGGCCATTTATGTTCCGGCAGACGATTTGACAGACCCCGCGCCTGCTACTACATTTTCTCATCTTGATGCTACAACTGTTCTTTCCCGTAAAATTGTGGAGCTTGGTATTTATCCTGCCGTAGATCCTCTTGATTCAACCTCGTATATACTGGATCCGAGAATAGTAGGTATTGATCATTATGAAACAACCAATAGGGTCAAAAGTGTGCTTCAAAGGTTTGTTGAACTTCAGGATATTATTAAGATTCTTGGTATGGATGAGTTGTCAGAAGAAGACAAGCTTGTTGTATCAAGAGCAAGGAAAATTCAAAGGTTCCTTTCTCAGCCGTTTTTTGTAGCTGAAGCTTTTACAGGAAGAAAGGGTGAGTTTGTACGCCGCTCGGATACAATAGCAGGTTTTAAAGGGATTCTCGACGGAAAATATGACAAGATACCGGAAACGTTTTTCTATATGGCCGGAGATATTAAAATGGTTGAAGAACGTTATGAAGAGGCAAAGTCAAAAGGAAAGATGGAGGCATAGGTGACTCAAGACGCCGCAAAAAAACTCCTGATCAAGATTATTACACCGGATGATCCTGTGTATGAGGGTGAAGCAGAGTTTATTGTGCTTCCCGGAATAGAGGGAGATATTGGTGTTATGACAGATCATTCCCATCTTCTGGTTGAAATAAAAACAGGAGAACTGGTAGTTCAGAATAAATCAGATAAAAGCGTGTATTCTGTTTCCGGAGGATTTGCCGAGGTTAAGGATGATATTGTAATTCTGCTTGCCGATACATCTGAAGCCGCGTATTCAATTGACCCCGGAAGGGCAGAAGACTCAAAAAAAAGAGCTCTGAAAAGGCTGAAAGAGCCCAAGGATCATGATATGGAACGTGCCAATGCGGCATTAATTAGAGCCCTTAACCGTATTAATATTTATAAAAACTTTGGATCAAAAAATGCTTAAATTTTTATTTGTCGCTTTGTTTTTTCTTTTTTTTCTATTTTCATGTGATACAGGAGATAAAAAATTTAGAGGAAAAAAAATAGATTACAGTAAGGTATCAGTTTTCAAAACTGATAAAGTAAAAGGTTTTTCAACAGTCTATAGAGGAAAGTTAATAAAAATAGACAAGGCAATAGAAAAACTGTATCTATGGATAAAAAAGAATGGAAGGTTTGTTGCAGGGCCTCCCCGTGTAACTTTGGATAAAATGCCGAATTTTAAAAAGGACGGGATTGTATCAGCGGTTATTTGTTTTCCCGTTTCCGACGACAGGGGTTCTGGATTATATAAGGGAAAAAATCCGGGTATCATTGTAAGGCAGTTTAATCATGCTCCGGAGAGTTATCTGTCAATGATCTATAAGGGCAAAATAGATTTTATCGAAGCGGGTTTTATAAAAGTTAATGACTGGCTTAGTGATAATAATTTCGACAAACCAAAGAATATCATTCTTCTATTTGAAGATACATTTAAGAGTTTGGATAAAATCAGGAAAATACGTATATTATACAGGTTTGATAAACAGATACTTGAACGCATTAAATAGAAACTGTTTTTTGGAATTCGGAGTAAATTATGATAAAAACAAAATTTATCTTTTCTTTAATTGTTATTGTTTTAGTGGTTGTTTTTTTTACTGCTTGCAACAGTAATCCTGATGAAAAATTTCGCAACAGGTACAAAAGCTTTGTGAGTCTGTTAAATAATTTTGAATTAAAACTCGTAAAGAGTAAAAAATATAAGGATGTGTCTGTCTTATTTAACAACAGACTCAATGCTGATAAGGGATTAAGAAAAAAATACAATGATATAAAGGATTTCGAAGAAATCAAATTTCACAGCACAAAAATGGTTTTTGAATTTTTCTTTGAAACCATAAAAAAGAGAATTAAATTTTATAAAGACCTGTTAACAAAATAGCGTTAATTAATGGTTACTCCCTGAGGCGGGAATGTCTCATTTTCCGCAGTTTTAATTTCCCCAAAATTCTTTTCAAAGTTACCAATATTCTGTTCAAGTGATTTTAAAAGAATCTTTGTATGCTTTGGTGTCATTATCACTCTGGAGTGAACCTTTGCGCTTGGGGTTCCGGGGAGAAACTTGGAAAAATCAAGGATGAATTCAGAATCAGAATGGGAAATTATGACAAGGTTTGCGTAATGTCCTTGAGCTGATTTTTCATCGAGTTCGATTTTTATTTCTTTTACCTGATTTTTGTTCATAATGTCCTCCAAATGATTATATTAATCTAAACTTTTTTTAGGAGAAGTCAATGCATAATGCTGAAATAAGGGCGGCTATTCCTTCAGATGCGGCCGGAATACATTTACTTCTAGATGTATATGCAATAGATGA
>JAGLSM010000300.1 GCA_023135745.1 Spirochaetota bacterium
GGCGCCCAGTAAAAAGGATCTTTATATTTTCCTTTTTCAAAACCGTGTATAAATTTCAATTTCATGGATCTTACGGCTTCATTATAGCCTATTTTTCTTTTTTGAACAAGGCTGTATAGTCCAATCATGAACTTCATTGTGGAAACATCGGCGACCTGCCAGAGTGAAACCGACAGTCCGTTAGCTCCAGCTATTAGAAATGACTGAACAAGACCAACAACGCCTTCCCCCGCGTATATTTTTCCGAGACCGGTTTCACAGGCTGAGAGATTGACAAAGTCAGCCCTCGTTTTCAGCTGTATGATTTCAGGCATCCGCAGGTATCCATCTTCTCCACGACGCTCCTTTTTAAACAAAGAAAGGACTATCGCTGAAAGCTCCGGTACTTCCGGAACCGCGAGACCGTGAGTAGCAAAGTGTATGACTTTGTACTTTTTTAACTCTCCTGTTTTGGAAAGAATCTTAACAAAATTTTCAGACACATGTTCCCCTTTATATATTACAGAACCTTTGACGATATGTCCTATCTGTTTTACTTCCTTAAGTGTCGCAGGAAGGTTCTCCCAATTGGAATATCCCATTTTTTTATAAATATTCCTCGAACTCTTCCCCCTTTTTAAAGCAGTAAGAAGAGTATCCCTGAGCAATCCAATATCAGATATTACAGATTCTCCTTTATCTTCATAGACCGCTCCACCAAAACCTATAAGAGGTCTCCTTAAATTTCCGTATTTCCTTGATTTTATTATTTTAAGAATACTTAATGACTGCGTATAACTGATAGAGTATTTCTCAATCAGATACCTCCCGTCAGGCATTATCAGAGCTTCAAAGGGTATAAATGCCAGAATACCATCAGGAATTATTATGAGTTTCTTTTTACCTTTTAATAAAGGCTGAATTTTATTAAAAAGAAAAGAATAAAGCGCCCTGCCAATTTTTTTTATACTATGCTTCTCCTTCAAAGTCCTTACCCTCTTTGAAAGGAGTACCCTAAAATAGTTGACCATATTTATAAGTACATTACCCTTTTTATCCAGCTTCTTTACAGAGGCCCTTTTTACAATTGTGTTTTTTCTTCCATCCATTGTTTTTACAAGCGTTACCCCCCTTCTACCTGCTGAAGAAACATTACAATCGTTTTTTATATTGACGTGAATTTTAAGATTATCTTCCGTATTTATCTTGCCGTAAACCTTAGCGGATGTGGCAATTAACTGAACTGAATTATGTATATCCATATTGGCATAACTTATTACAGCAGTATCCTTTGGTATTGTTTTTTGATATTTCCCGATATCTATAATATTCAAATAACCCTTTTTCAGATCACCGCTCATTTGTTCAATAAGATACTTGGCCTTTGATAACTCTGCGGTATTAAAAGCATTTATATACTGTTTTTTTGCCAGATAGGAATATATCAGCCACTGATAATTGTAAAGCTGAGATGCAAAATAATCTCTCCTGACACGGCCCGGAGCTGTTTTTCTCAGCTTTTCAATTAAGTTCACTGATTTTTTCAAATATAAAACAGCCTTTTTAAACTTTTTTATTTTATAAAATAATATCCCTATATTACCCCACCCTCTCGCAATACCGGGTTTTTTGCCATGTTTCTTGTCAACAAAAAGAGACCTTTTATAGTAAATAAGAGCCTTTTTAAAATCACCTGCTGTATGGTAAAGGTCACCAATATTATTGAGGTATACAGCCAGAGACTCTTCCCTTCCAAGCTTTTTTTCGATGGCAAGAGCCTGTTTGTAATAACGCATTGCCCGATAATATTTCCCTCTGTCTATATAAACAAGTGCAATATTGTTAAGCCTGATTGAAAGTTTATCCTTATGTCCGAGTTTCCTGTCAATTGAATAAGCACGTTTGAAAAGACTAAGAGCCTTATCATATTTTTTTAAAAAATAAAAAACGAGCCCCTTATTATTAAAGATTGTTGCTTTTCTACTTCTATCCGTCCCTGACTTGTTTTCCAGAAGGGCTTTATTAAAATACTCAAGAGATTTTTTGTAATCCCCCCATGCCATATAAACAAGACCTATATTAACATACTGGCTTTCCTGATTACTCTTCTTACCAAAACTGTAACTGATAGCCATGGACTTTTTGAAATATGAAACAGCTCTCTTAAAATATCCCCATTCTTTGTAGATATAACCAATATTGTTATAAAGCGATGAAATGGCTTCAGGATTTTTTGATCTTTTCGCGATTATAAGGGCTTTCATAAAAATTTTTACTGCCTTACTGTACCTTCCCCATGATTGATGAATTTGCCCTATACTAATTAAAGCTTTTATTACTTCGGACTTATTTCCGCTATGACTGGCAATTTTCAAAACTTTATTAAAATTCTTATACGCTAATTTATAATTCCCCTGAAACTGATAAAGCCTTCCTATGTGAATATAATTCTCATGAATACCTTTTTTGTTTTTTATTTCCTTATTTATTTTTAGTGACATAATAAAATACTTTTTTGCCGTATTATACTTACCCATACTGCTATAAATTGTTCCCGTATTAAATAAAAAGGATGCCCTGTCTTTTTTATTACCGGTTCCCTTTGAAAGACTCAGCGCCTTTTTATAGAACATTAAGGCTTTGTTGTAATTCTTTAACGAATCGTATGCTATAGCAAGATTATTATAACTAACCGCAAGATCTTTTTTATCAGCAAGTTTTTTATCGATACTCAGACTTCGTTTGAGATACTTCAAGGCTTTGTTATAGGATTTGTCTGCAATGCAGATGAGTCCTATTCGGTTTAATACCCTTGAAACAGCAGCCTTGTCACCTGTGTTCTCTACAGCAAAAAGCAGTCTTTTAAGATACAGTATAGCAAGTTTGTTATTTCCTGAAACCTTGTATAGCTTTGATATTTTATCAAGATAAGATATTTCCTTTTCAGGATTGTTTTTTAAATGTTTTAAAGCGATTTTATACCACCGGACTTCCTCCGGCACTTTTTTTAATAAGGAATATATCCTGGCAATATTCTCGATATAGATA
>JAGLSM010000301.1 GCA_023135745.1 Spirochaetota bacterium
ATTTTTTTCTTTTTTCCTTCTTTTGATGATTAAGCATATGCCTTTCATAATAATGAGCCAGCTCAACAGCTGACTCAAGTATGTGAAAAATAATTGAAATATGCCCCCTGATTAAGGGAAGATTGTTATCAACAGTTTCAATATTTGAATCAAGAATATTTGTATCGTACAGAGCCTGAAGATTATGAAAAACATGTTCAAGTTTCCTGAGCCTTCTCTCATTAACAGGATCAGGTATACAGGTATTATAATCTTTACGCTGAACCTTTCCATACATCTGAAGCATATTGCTTTCCTCAGAAAGGTTAAGAAAGGTTGTCGCAAGATATACAACAGTCTTTCCGGGATGAATAACATTTCGGATTTTCCTGTCGTTCACAAGTGAACCTTTTGGAAGAACCTCTTTAAGCTGAGCATCATTATAGTTATCATAAGGTATTTTAATCTTATAATCCTTGGCAAGCTTAAGAAGCTCTCCGGCTATTATATAAATAGCAGTGGATATATCATCAAGCGAGTTATAAGTCTCTTCATTAAAGTTCTCCTCAATTGGAAGAAGTTGGTACTTTGAAGAAGAATGATAAATATGAAGAAGAATATAACAAACATTGGAAAATAATTTTGCAGCCGCTATTAACTCACGGTAGGCACACCAATACCTGTTATTCTTTGCCCCATAGGAATCAAGAATTTCCTCAAGCTGTTTTGCTTCTCTATTAAATTTACCAAGCAATGGACGGCTCAGGCACACGCTGTTCGACTCTTTTGAATTAATAAATTTGGAAAGAATCAGAATATCTTCCGACTTCTCGCTTATTAATTCCAGAAAAGCATTATTATCTATAAGCATACAGGATTCTGCCTGTTTCGATTTTCCAAAAATGTTTTTTATAAACACTCTATAACACCGTCTTTCCGTTTTTATTTCAAGAAATATATTAAAATCATCATCACTAATGCTTTAATTCTTTTTTTATTATAATCAGCCCATGTTTAAATCCGCAAATTATCAGTCTTGCTTTTATCTTTTTGAGTATTCCATAATTACGTTCAGCATAATTATGTCTAAGTGAATAATACTTCCAGAATCCCGGAATTCTATAGTCAGACCTGATTGCTTCCTCAATTTCTGAAACTCTGACAAAATCTCTTATTTTATCTAAAAAAGACTCGAAGTTCATAATTCTGACCCTGCGTTCAGCTATGGTTGAGCCGGATCCAAGATACTTCCTTACAGAATCCCTATGCTCTTTGCAATATCCTGAATCATTCCCCGGACTGTCATACTTCAAACAACATCGGCCTGAACCGCAACCGGGAAAGAAAAAAATACTCAGCATCATTATTATAATACATATCTTTCTCAACTTCATCCTTCTTCCGGCAACTATCAGAATGATATAGATTGTCAACCAGCACTGTCTTTATATCAAAAACTTCAGGTTTTGTCAAAAATAGATTTAAAAATTCATAAATTTATTCATTAAACAGACATTAATTTTTCCATTCATCAAACTTGTCTTTAATAAATTTTTTTACTTCCTCATGCTCTTCCTTGCCCCTGCCTGATACAGTTATAGGATCTCCAAAGGCAAAGTATATATGTTTTTTTCTGCGAATGGGCCCAAAATCTCTAATGAAGCGGCCGTTTTCCCAATAATCCGTTTTCAGAGCAACCGGAACAACCTGCGCGCCGGTTTTTTTTGCCAGTTTAATGCCGAGCGTATTGAAATCCTCCTGAATGAACTGCGCATTCCTGCTGCTTTGCGGAAATACGATAATGGATCTTCCATTCTCAAGATTTTTACTGCCGTCTTCTATAACCAGCTGCAAATCCTGCCTGGGATTGGTTCTGCCGACAACTATCGGCTCGCGGGCTCCCAGTATTGAACCAAAAAGAGGTACTCTCAGCAGCTGCTCCTTTACTATAAAGGTAACTTCCATATAGGGAGTTATAAGACATGGAAGGATGTGCGTTTCAATTGTACTCATGTGATTTGAAACAAATACCACCGGAGGTTTGTAGCCGGCAAGTTTATCAAGCCCTTCCAATGTGAATTTTCCGTCAAACCGTTCAATCATTTTAAGGGTATCGTAAGAACTCTTTGCCCATGCAGGAGTATCATAAACCCCTTTTACAGCTTTATTCCTTGCCGGTATCACAATATGAGTGATGTATTTCCAGTAAAAATAAAGCCTGCGTTTGAACAGAAGTCTGTCAAAAAAATACCCCTTTACTTTATCAGGAGTTCTATAAGTATCCTCTTTAAAATATGGCTCCATCCGGGACCGCCCAATCATTATTTAATTTTTTTTGTAGATATGTCTGACAAAAACATCCGCTATACGCCGAAGTGAAAACAACCAGTTTTCTTCGAGAGGATCAATAGAAACAACCTCACCTCCAATTTCAGAAGCAATAACACCGGCAACTCTTGTGTCAAACTGCCTCTGTACAAAAATAACCTTTATCCCTTCCTTCTTAGCCATATCAAGCAGTTTTTTAAGCCCGGCAAGACCCGGAGATTTACCTTCTACCTCAATCGCAATCTGAGTTAAATTATAATCTCTAGCAAAATATCCCCATACCGGGTGAAAAACCAAAAACTTCCGTTTTGATATTTTTTTTAGTTTTGTTTTAATTCTGTTGTCCAGTTCTTTTATATCCCTTATAAAAGAATTGTAATTCTTCTGATAAAACTCCCTGTTTTTACTGTCAATATTGGTGAAGGCTTTAAGGATATTCTTTGCCTGTATCATAACGGATTTTGGAGAAAGCCAGATATGAGGATCGATCCCTCTTTTATTATTACCACCATGATGATGCATCCTGCTGTGTATCAGCCTGACATCCCTGGAAGTATCAATAACCTTCATATTTTTGTTTGCCGCAGTGAGTTTATTCATCCAGGAAAATTCAAACGGTAAATATCCTATTTTAAAATATAAAAAAGACCTGCTTAATTCCTTAATCTGACGCGGTGAAGGTTCATAGACAGCCGGACTGCTTCCT
>JAGLSM010000302.1 GCA_023135745.1 Spirochaetota bacterium
GTCGTTTTTCCAGAACCATTAGGTCCAACCAACCCAAGACGTTCCCCTTTCTTAAATACACGCGAAAAAGAATCAACAACAAGATTACCGTCATATGATTTTGATTCATCTTTTACTTCCAGAATTTTTTTACCCTGCCTTCGATGACCTACAATAAAAGACGGGATTTCCTGTTTATCTATAAATGAGGCATCCTTTACCAACTGCCCTGCACGCTCCTTGCGGGCCTTTTGTTTTGTACTGCGTGCTTTGGCACCTTTTCGCAGCCAAGCCAACTCCCTGGTCATAATATTTTTAAGCCTGGCTTGCTCTTTTTTTGTGGCAATTTCTTTGGCTGATTTTTTTTCAATATAATAAGAATAGTTTCCTTGATATCGGCTCAGTGATTGATCTTCAATCTCAAAAATAGCAGTGCATATTTGATCTAAAAAATATCGGTCATGTGTAACAATTATTACTGTCTTATTGAGACGTATAAGATACTGCTGGAGCCAGTTTATTGTATTAATATCCAGATGGTTAGTAGGTTCATCCAGTAATAACAGTTCAGCGTCTTGTACCAGAGCGCGGGCAAGTTCAACTTTTTTAAGCATACCTCCGGAAAGCTCTCCCATAATCAACGATGTATTCTGTATATCAAGTTCTGTAAGTAATGAGGTGAATTCATTTTCATACTCCCAGACTCCGCCCTGCTCCATTTCATCCATTATTGCAGCAAGCTTTGCCTGATTCGCAGCACTGTTTTCCTTTTCAATTAATTCCAGACATGACTCATAATCACGCAGCAAAGATACCTTCGGAGAATCATCAGATAAGACGTAATCAATAATAGTCTGCTTTGGATCAAATTGAGGTATTTGCTGTAAATAGCTTGCACTCAGCTGCCTGTTCCTGGAGATTGTCCCCTCGTAATCATCATCTGATCCGGCAAGCAATTTAAGCAAGGAACTCTTACCGCAGCCATTAACTCCAATTAAAGCCAGTTTTTCTCCGGATTCAATTCCAAAGGTAATACCTTCAAAGAGTAATTTACCGCCTTGTGTTTTCGCAAGATTTTCTATTGATAACAGATTCATTTAGAGTCCTTCCATGGTTATATCATTATAATAATTTATAATTTTATCAGACAAAGAAATATGTTGAAAAATTACTTCTACCACATAGTCTGTGAAATTTTAAATATCCTGGTTCGATTCATTTTTCGCGAGATATAGCCAAACAAAGAAGAGTGTATTCTGAAAATACCTGCAAGATGGTTGATATACCGACAAGATTTGATTTTTTCACCTGGATACTTCGTTTTCTCATGAATATGTCAACATGTGACACACCCTGTGTCTGGTCCATTTTAACATCCTTGCCGTTAATGCAATCGGATGTACACGTTTCTTATATAAGCGTACCTCTAATAACTCAAATTTGGAGATTCCCTTGTGGGCAAAAAACAGTTAAAACCCTCCTTTGTCGGGTTTTTAGAGCTGCCTATAAATTAATGTTAATATAAAATTAGCCGGAATTTATTAAAAGACATTCATTTTTTTATTTTTTGTAGTATTTTTATTAAAATATCCCTTATTACGGATGAGGGGATACACTAAAGAGTAGTCAGCTTAAATTTGATTAAGTTTTTGTCTTTAGAATATTTAGGAGGAATGCAATGAAAAGAATAGGACTAATTATCGCAGGATTATTTATTTTTATTTATCCACTTGTCTCTAATGATTTAAAAAAGGTAAAAAAACACGAAAGAATCAGAAGTTTCCATATTGAATTTGATAAATTGGTTTTTACTGTTTTTAATTCAGGATATACTGATAAATCATCTTTTACTTTAAATATAACCAAAAAGAATTATTTCCATGAAATAGAACTTATCCGTATTAAAGATGATTTTGGTAAAATGATGCCGAAGCCAATTAAAATTGTATTTACGCAAGACGAACTTAAAGATAGAATCAATATAAAAAATCCAATAAAAATACTTAATTTATTTTGTTTTAATAAATTGTGACTATTTCGCAACTAAACTACATTCCATCAAATGAATCAGATCGAAAAGCATAAAGAATTTAGCAAACCCATTTTTGTATCACAAAGAAAATAAAATGTAGCTTTTTTTTATACAATATAACTATCCTGTTTTTGTATTAAAATACAACTAAACAGTATCTGAATTATATCTAATCGACATAAAAAATATACTTCTACATTAACATATCAAGAACCTCAATAAGTTCTTTATATTGAGATTCAGTTAGGGATGTATTAATCAATGCTGTTATACCAATACGCGAAATCCTTGAAAAAACCTTAACTGCAAATTTTGAAAGAACCCTGCCCTTTGTTCCATATTCATTAACCTTATCCGTATTTAAAATACCATGAGCAGTCAGATATATATTCGATAATTTACTCTGAATAATTGCCTCATCCCAGTCCGGCATTAAACCAGTAAACCTCAATGAAAGCATACGGCTGTACAAGGCAACAGCAAGACAACTAACTTTTTTCAAATTAAAAACATCGAGGAGTTCGCAGACTTCACTAAATAAATGAATATCCGGAACATGTAAAGGTGAAATATTTTTTATTATGGATAGCAGTTTAAAAAGCTGATCCAGATCATCCAGGTTTGTTTTTATATTTTTGTGTGAATCAATAACGGATGCTTCTTTAATCGTAAACAAATCACTCTTGCGGCTGGAATATAAAAGCATACCGGAAAGGGTCCCCGGTTCAAGAGCGCTTCCGAATTGTGATGATATCTTTCTGGCACCGTGTGCTAACGCGTGAATCTTTCCGTATTTCTCTGTTAAAATGGAAATAACTTTATTTGACTCACCCTGCTGAATCGAAGATAGAGGGATGGCTCTTGTTTTTTCTAAAGACACCTCATTAAACCCTCATGAGAATATTAACAACAAGAAAGTATATGGTATAACCCGTTATATCATTAAATGTTGTAACAAAGGGACCGGTTGCAATTGCCGGATCTATTGAAAT
>JAGLSM010000303.1 GCA_023135745.1 Spirochaetota bacterium
GGATTATTATAAAAAACTAATAGACAATTTTCCTCATTCTTTTGAAGCGCACATGGCCGTTGTCAAAATGAAAGTCCTGAAAATTAAGCTTGTTGTTAAAAAGAAGATTAAGGCTTACGAAATACAGCTTTCTGCTTTTAGAACTAAATTATCAGCAGAAAAGGCTGTAAATATTTACAGGAAAAAGGGTCTTAGCACGTACATTTACAAGTACAGGATTAAAAAAAAGAATATGTACAGTGTCAGAATGGGATATTTCAAAACAAGATATTCTGCGAAACGTGGTTTAAAAAGAATTAAAAAACTCGGTATTTCCGGTTTCATCCGCTTTCGTCACGCAATGATTGAGGAGTCAGATTTTGTCAGGTAAGAAGACCACACCAATGATGAAGCAATACAGAGAAATAAAGTCCAAGTATAAGGATATGATACTTTTTTTTCGTCTTGGAGATTTTTATGAAATGTTTGAGGATGACGCACGGGAAGTCAGCGCACTTCTAAATTTAACGCTTACCGCCCGTCACGGGATTCCAATGTGCGGGATTCCCCATCATGCCGCGAAAAATTACTTGGGAAGAATGGTTCAGGCCGGTAAAAAAATTGCGATTTGTGAACAGGTTGAAGATCCGTCTCAGGCTAAGGGTATAGTAAAGAGAGCCGTGACAAGGATAATTACGCCGGGTACTTTGATTGATGATAATCTTATCCAGTCACATGACAATAATTCCCTGATGTGCATTTATATGGATAATAAAAAAGCTGCGGTTGCGGTATGTGATATTTCAACCGGAGAGTTTTATGTGCTTTCATATACTTCGGAAAACAATATTAATGCTTTTATCCAGGATGAAATATCCAGATATTCTCCAAAAGAGATAATAATATCCGGGCAAATTACCGGAGAGATAAAAGCAATGCTCAAGAGATTTACTATTACAGAGGTTCCTGAATGGATTTTTGATCCTGAGCTGGCGGAAAAAGAAGTCAAAGCCCATTTCAAACTCATATCCCTTGATGTTTTTGGGCTTAACCGTGAAGACATGACCGCGTCTGTAGTCAATTCTGTTCTTTATTATTTAAAAGAGACTCAGAAAAATATTCTGGATCATATAAAAAGTGTAACAAGAATCGAACATAATGACTTTGTAAGTCTTTCCAGGTCTACTCAGATAAATCTTGAATTGATTACGAATTTATCAGGGGAGAGTGACTATACTTTGTTTTCAATAATCAATCAGACGCTGACCCCGATGGGCAGCCGGCTTTTAAAACAATCAATCCTCAAACCTCTTGCCGTTGTATCGTTAATAGAAAAGCGTCTTGAAACTGTGGACTGCTTTGTAATGGATAAGCGGTTTCATTCAAAATTCCGTGAACAGCTTACAATGATTAAAGACATTGAGAGACTTATCTCCAGAGTTTCAATGGCCCGGGCGAATGCCAGAGATCTCATAGCTTTGAGCAAATCTCTTTTTCATGTAAATGAAGTAAGGATGATGCTTCTTGAGAAAGAAGCTTTTTTGGATTACCGTAAAAATATAAAAAATTTCAATGAGATTATAAAAAAGATTGATGATGCTGTTAAGGAAGAACCTTCTGTTAAAATAAATGAAGGCAATATTTTTAAAGATGGTTATTCAAAAGATCTTGATGAGTTAAGGAGTGTTTCAAAATCAGGGAAGGACTGGATTGCTGACTTTCAGCTTAAAGAGAGATCAGAAACAGGAATATCATCATTAAAGGTGAAGTACAACAGGATTGCGGGATATTTTATTGAGGTTACAAAATCTAACATCCACCTTGTTCCGGATAGTTATCAGCGTAAGCAGACCCTGGTCAACGCGGAACGCTTTATTACCGAGGAATTAAAAAAACATGAAGAGAAGGTATTATCTGCTCATGAGCGGATAATTGCTCTCGAGGAAAAACTTTTTATTGAATTGAGGGATTGGGTTGCCGGATATTATAATCCTGTCATTGAGACAGCGAGAACTATCTCGTATCTGGATATGTTCGCGTCTTTTGCCTATACCGCTATAGATTTAAATTATGTACGGCCGTCTGTAAACGACAGCGGTGTAATTAATATAGTTGACGGAAGACATCCTGTTGTTGAATCAGTTTCTGATGAGAGGTTTGTGCCGAACAATACTTACCTCGATCTTGATGCTGACCGTATTATGATTGTCACAGGTCCCAATATGGCGGGGAAATCAACTTTCTTGAGACAAACCGCTCTTATAACACTCATGGCTCAAATTGGAAGCTATGTTCCGGCAGAAAAAGCGGAAATCGGCATTGTTGATAAAATATTTACAAGGGTTGGCGCGAATGACAATTTGGCAATGGGGCAGAGTACATTCCTTGTTGAAATGATTGAGGCGGCTTCTATTTTAAATAATGCAACCAGCCGTTCATTGATAATCATGGACGAGTTGGGCCGCGGGACCAGTACTTATGACGGTTTGTCAATAGCATGGTCTGTCATTGAGTATCTGCTGAAAAATCCCGAGAAGGGCGGACGCACACTTTTTGCTACACATTACCATGAATTAACAGTTCTTGAGGACGAACACGGGATTAAGAATTTAAACGTTCAGGTCAAGGAATGGAACGATGAGGTTATATTTTTAAAAAAAGTGCTTCCGGGATGTGCCGATCAGAGTTACGGGATTCATGTTGCCAGACTTGCCGGATTGCCGATTGATGTGATTGAGAGACCAAAAGTAATTCTCGGTGAACTTGAGGATAAAAGCGATGAGCTTGGTCATGCCAGGATAAATGAGTTTACAGATGAAACTAAGGTTCAGCTTCAGCTTTTTAAACCCTATGAGGAAGATATCCTTCACCGGATCCGTCAGGTTGACATTAATAGTTTTTCACCTCTGGATGCCCTTAATTTACTGGCAGAATTTAAAGACAAGTTATAAACTTTTTTTTAATTATTATTTCTATTAAAAATAAAAAAAACGGCATTCTAAATGCC
>JAGLSM010000304.1 GCA_023135745.1 Spirochaetota bacterium
ATTAAAGCTCGGAGATGGTAATTATATAAAACCTTTTAAAAATCTAATAAATAAAAAGAAAATTACCTCATCCAAAAAAACTTTAGTAAATAAAAAAATAACAAACAAAAAACCAGTCGATAAAAAAACCGTTGTAAATAAGACTAAGCCTTCAATTGTTTATGAAGACTACAAGCCGGGTTATTTTGCCATTCAGCTCGGTGCTTTTAAAACAAAAAAATACGCTGATGAATTGATGAAAAAACTTAAAAGCAAAAACTTCCATTCATTTGTAAGAAAAATTCCAAAAGATAAATACTTCAAGGTAAGAGTTGGATCTTTTAAAGACAGGTCTTCAGCTGAAGAAGTATTTAAAAATTTGAAAAAACAGAAATTCTCAGGATTCATTACAAAATTGTAACAAGGTATTTAAATGAAATTTACTAAAATAATTAATCCATTTATTGAGGACTTTAGAAATGAAAACCGGGGAATAGTCTGGGCATTTTTATCATTTTCACTTCTTTTTTTACTCTACATATATTTTGGTAAAAATGCTTTTCTTTATAAAGGCGGCTACGGCCTTTTGGGTGGAGAGAGCCAAAACTATTTCAGGTATATTGGATGGTTCTTCAGCTGCTTCTTTGTTTTTTTCGCGATCCCGGTTATCTTTATAGGCCTTCATCCAAAACTCAAACTGAAAAATTTTGGACTCGGCATTGGAGATTATAAATTTGCAGGCAAAATAGCTTTTGTATTTACCGCATTTATGCTGATTCTTGTAGCAGCGCTTATTATTTTTAAATCAACAGCCTTTCTTAGATACTATCCAATGTTTGCAAAGGGAATCAGTAAGGCAAATTCAGGCAGCTTTGTCATGAGGAATTTTCTGACTCTATTCCTGGTATATGAAGTTTCCTACTTCATATATTTTATTGGATGGGAATTTTTCTTCAGGGGATTACTTATTTTTCCTCTTGCCAATAAGCTTGAAAATTTTAGAAAAAAAAGTGAAAAAAATGAAAAAGAAGCTTCCCTCTTCTCAGTTAAAAACCGCAGCATAAACCTCTTCTTAAAAAAACGCGGACGAAATAAAAACAAAAATAGAACGCATATTGAACATCTGACAGCCCTTATCGGAGTCCTTCCTTTTGCTATAATGCACCTGAGAAAACCTGTACCTGAAGTATTTGGTTCAATAATTGCTGCCTATTTTCTCGGTCTTCTTGCTTTAAAAGCCAAGTCATTCTGGATAACTCCTATTATTCATTTTTTAATAGCGTTTTCCATGGATTTTTCAGCAGCCTTGTCCAGAGGATTATTATGATTTTTTTATATATTTTTTTTACAACATAGTATAAGGTTAAATTATGCAGCATAATAAAAAAGCTATAAAAAACACAAAAAAACGCGGTGCATTTGATGATCGTTTCGACCCTCTCTCCCTGGATTTAAGCGACAAGGAGAAAAAGAAACTCATAAATAAAATGAGCCCACAGAAGAACATCATCCAGCCGCCTCTTCCCGAAAAAAACAACAATAGCCAGCTTGATAATAAATCAAAAAAAGATGAACATCAATTAGGTTTATTTGAACGGTTATTACGATTTTTCACAATGCTGTTTCTTGGCCTTAATAACAAGGAATACGAGAGAAGACATCAATTAAGCTTAATCAAAAATAAACTGCGCAAGATTAAGCCGGCAATTTATAACTTCAAAAGAAAAACAGTACAGGAAGCTCTTGCAATCCGGATTTTCAACATCTTCGACCTTGTTTTTCCATATAAAAAGATTTTTAATAAGATATTTTCAGATGAAAAACTGGATACACAAATTGATTTTCAATTCTTCTTCTTAAAAAACGTCTCAGTAAATCCCGAACTAAAAAAGGCTGACAAATTTTCTATTGATTCGTTATTTAAAATGGTTGATGAAGAAGAAGAACAGACCGCAAGAAAAAAAACAAATGATTCTATTGATTCTTTTCTAAACTCATTTTCTGATTCTGAGATAACAGCTATTGATAAAACCTTTTCTGAGATGATAAATTTCCATGACCTGCTTGACTTTAACTTTACTTCTTTATTAAGAAAATTCAACAACAGCTATTCTCCATTTGAAAGCATTAAACCAAATTTTAAAGAAGCCAGATATGAAGGAATCTCCAAATACCTGCAGGATCTTGAATCGGTATTACTTATTCTTAAATTAAAATTCATACCGCATATCCTGGATACCGCAAAAACTTATTATAAAGCACACATGATGCCGGAAACCCCGGACGACAACGAGAGAAGTGTCCTGTTAAGTATGGAAAAACTATCAAGCGAAAACTACCGGCCTCTCATTAATTCAATATCTTCAATTCTTGCCAATGATACAATTACGCTGCTTATACAATATATTGATGATAATCCCAATTATGAAAATCACATTTATCCAAGAAAAACCAACTTTTTTGCCAAATTTTCTTCTAATTTAAAAAGCAGTACCGAAAACAGAATTGGAAGTTTATACAGAAAAAAAGCAAAAGAGGAAATCAAGGAAAGTATTCACCTGCTGTTTGAAATGGAAAAACTCCCCGACCCCTATGTATACAGTGAAAACGTTAATCCATTGCTGTTGAAATTCGAACTCCCGGAATTTATCTACCCTGTTCCTTTAAATTTCTGTCTGACATTTTATAAAATTAAATATTTTCCTTATATTAAAAAAACAATCAACCGGCTCCTGATAGACGGAAGTTTTAGAAACAGTCTTGTGCAAAGAACAATATCAGATGAGTTTTACTTCCTTGATGATATCCACAGTGAAATACTAAAATTCATTCTACTTGTTGATCCGAATACCGACAAGGGAAGCAGCCTTTCGTCAATCATCAGAAATTTTAAAGGTGATTTGCCGTCCAAAAAAACATTAACTTCAAGAATAAACAGTCTTAACCAGAAAGTTTATCCGGTT
>JAGLSM010000305.1 GCA_023135745.1 Spirochaetota bacterium
TTTTATGTTTATGCATAAAAAGCACTACAAGGGTCATGAATACTACATCCCTGAACTTGACATGGAAATCAAATACCTATTCAACAAAAAGAAAAACCCAATCTTCAAAGAAGCTGAAATAGAATACTTCCTGGCCTATAGCAATGGAAAACCCGTAGGAAGAATTTCTGCTCAAATAATAAACGAACATAACAAAGCTTGGAATGATAACATAGGCTGGTTTGGATTCTGGATAACACCTAACGATGAAGAGATTGCTTATGCTCTTTTGAATACGGCTTTCAATTGGGTTAAGGATCGTGGATATGACGCAATGAGAGGACCCGGGAATTTTTCATATCCCGACTTTGGCCTTCTTACCAACGGATTTACCCTTCCTCATAACCTTATGCTGCCGTACAATTATTACTATTACAAAGACCTGTTGGATAATTACAAGTCACCGGATAAAAAGAAATTTGAAGTTGTGGAAAACCTTCTATGCTATTACTACGATGTAGCAAATTCTGACATACCCGCAAGAATTAAGCGTATTAATAAAAAATTAATGCAAAGATCTAACTATAAAATAAGAGCAATTAATCCTAAGAAATTTGATGAGGAAGCAAACCACATATTTGAAATTTTCGAAGAAGCCTGGAAAGAAAATTTCGGCAGTATTCCTTTAAATAATGAAATGATGTCTCATGTTAAAACAAGTCTTAAGATGATTTATGATCCAAACATGATTATTTTTGCTGAAAATGAAGAAGGAAAAATAATAGGATTTCAAATAGTTTTACCGGATGTTAATGAAATAATCCGGGATTTTAACGGAAAGCTCCTATGCCCGCCATGGAATCTTTTCAAATTTATCTGGCGCAGCAAGTTTAAACGCACAAAATGGTGCAGACTCTGGGCAACAGGGATTATAAAAGAATACCGTAAAAAAGGCATCGATGCCATGCTGTATGAAAGAAGTATTTCCATGGGTAAAAAAAGGGGATATAAACACTGTGATATATCATGGCAGCTTGAAAGCAACTATGAAATAAACAGAGCAATTGAAGCCGTCGGAGGGAAACTCTATAAGGAGTTAAAACTCTATGAAATGCCTATTAAGGATGGAGTTAAAACAAGCCGTCCGGTCCATACCTCACATACAGACAAACTCGTTTCAAGAATGATTAAAAACTAAATTTTTCTTATTCAGCTACAATAGAAATAAATTTTTGAGGAAGCTTGGCTGATTTGTTTTTGAGTTGTAAATGACATTATCAACCTACTTCTTGAACGCTCTTGAATTCCTGCCTTTATAAAAAAGGAACATGAGCCACTTTCTTGGGAATATTCTTATTAATACAGGAATGATCTTTACCATATATCCATGGATTGATATCAGACGTTTTTTCCTGGAATCCTTTAATGCCGTTGCAACCACATCGTCAGCACCATAAGCCCTGCTGAACTGTTTGAACTGTTTGAACTTTCCCCTGGAAGAAACCTTTATGAATTCCGTACTGACAGGACCGGGGCATACGGCTATACAATGAATTTTTTTATCATATAACTCCCTTTGTAAAGAGCAGGACAAGCTAAGCACAAAAGCCTTTGACGCAGAATAAAGAGCCGCTCCCGCAAAAGGAAAGAATCCGACAATAGAGGCAACTTGTAATATTGAAGAACCCTCTTTCATATATGGTAATGTAAAATGGGTAATTTGTGCAACGGCTCTTATATTTACATCCATTATCTGTTTTATTTCATCGAGACTCAATTCACTGAAATTACCGCTTTTACTCATTCCAGCGTTGTTTACTAAAAAAACAACATCCGGTGAATGTGTTTTCAGACGCGAGGAAATTTTAGCAAGACCTGTGTCTTTTGATAAATCGGCAGTGATTTGAACTGCTTTTGAATTCTTGAGTTTCTTCGCAAGTTTTTCAAGACGTTTTTTTCTCCGGCCAATTATCCAGATCTCATCAAGTTTGTAATTATTATTAATCTGTATTGCAAATTCCCAACCCAAACCGGATGTTGCACCTGTTATAACGGCAATTTTCCTGAAACTTTTCATATAAAAAATTTACTCATCTTGAGAAAACCAAACAAATTAATTATTATTTTTTTACTATTCCTAAGCAATAAAAAAAACTATTTTACTCATGTAAAACAATAAAGATTCGGAATCAAAATATGAAACCATTAAAATACCTGTTAATATTAATCAGTATATTGCTTCTGACCGGATGTCAGAATCCTGAATCAGCAATAAAAAAAACATTGAAAGATTTTGGTGTTCTCCTCGATAAATATATTGCCCATAAAAATAAACCTGATAAAAAGGAACTTCAAAATAAGCTGGGTTCATATATTTCAAAAAATAAAAATGAAGTAGCGGACCTGCTTGAAACGGTTTATAAATTCCGTTTTAAAGACCCGCTAAAATTCAACAGCCTGTACAAAAAACATAAAAACAGAATAATTAATGTATTAAGAAAGATGGAAAGGCTGGATAAAAATGACAAAATCATATTCCGTTATTTCTCGTTTGTTTTTTCTCCTGAGAAAATCAAAATGGATATGGATACACTATTATTGAAAAAAAGACTGTTTATAAAATACTGCGATTTACTGGAAGCTCTTGCCAAAAATAAAGATTATAAAAATACAGATTAACGCCGATATTTCATTTTTACCTTTTTAATCAGATATCTTGCTTCCCGTAAAAGCCTTAACGCCTTTGTTCCAAGCATCGCGTTTTGAATAATGATTTTTGAAAGAACAATTGCTTTATCAAGATAAGGGAGACTTTCTTTATAATTCTTTAGTCTATAAAGTTCTTCGCCCTTTGAAAAAGCTTCTTTATGAAGACGTTTAAGTACAATCTGGGGAAGATCCGTATATTTACTCTGATCAATAATTTCAGCCATATTAAACGAAACAGGAAAAA
>JAGLSM010000306.1 GCA_023135745.1 Spirochaetota bacterium
ACCAAGAGGTTCCAGGCAATGGTTTATTTGCAGAGTCGTTAATATCAACAGTATAATTAAAATCCAGGGCACCGGTTACATTTATTTTGATTGTAATTGTATATGTTACCTGTGTTACTGAATCTGAGGCGGTTACAATTATCTTGTACCCGGTTTTCAGATCTGCGGCAACAGTTACTCCGTCAGATTGATATATTTTAAATGCTGCTCCGCTTGCAGGAGTAATAGCCGCTTTTAATTCAGCCAGGGTTGTGCCATGAGGAATTTCAGTAATGGTTTCGTCTGATGTACCGCCTGTACTGACAATACCAATAGTAGATGTTAAGGTTGCGTTGCTATTTGTAAACAAAACCTTAAAAGTAGTACATGAAAAAGATCCTGTTAATAATAAAATTATAATAATAAAATGAAATATTCTGTTCTTTTTCATAATTCCCCAAATCATGTAATTATTTGAAATGTCCTAAATCAATTATAGTACAAAGCATAAATAAATACATAATAAATTTATTTTAATAGTGAATTACAGCGTACTCGAAGTATATAGTGCTTGTCAAGTAGTGATTGTATAGTGTTTTCTTCTATTGGAAATTATTGTCAATCTGATTACTCAACTCCTAAAGTGGAGTGCAAATTGAACAATCAATTTTAACCTTTTTCTTTTTAAGATGTATTATAAAATTTTTCCAGGAATTACAAAAAGCCGTCTTAACTTCAGTTTTCACCCATTTTTTCCATTTCAAATTATTCTGCATAAAATCATATTTCTTTCTGATTGCTTCCCTTTTTTTAAGATTCCCCCCTGCATTATCTATTTCCTTGTCTCTTCTAATCCGCATATCATCTATTGCATTTTTTTTAGCATCAAAGACAATATTTTGGCATTGTATTTTATATTCTCCCATATACTTTAATGTGAAATGTATTATTAAGTCATTGGCTTGCTTATTAAAAAAAGGAGATATTTTAGATATGTTTAATAATTTCATTGCAAGGTAGAAATTATTCTCAGGAGATTTATTAAATGATTTTATGTTATCCAGTTTGGACTCAGCTGTATTGAGTAAAATAAAAGGTAAAATGACAAATAGAATTAACAATATAGTAATAGATATTATAATTATTTTTATTCTTTTTTTATTCATGGTAGTTCCCTATGCTTTGTTACTCGGCACATAAATCCTTTGGCGCCTTTCCATGCGTTTCCGGACTTGCAGGGAATCATTTTAAAATAATAACGGCCGCCGTAAGCTCCTTTAATGAAGGGTACCGGGCTTGGAATCTGCAGAGAATTAATAATAAATACTGGAAGAAGGAAGAGAATTGATATAAGGGAACCTCTAATAACCTTAATTTGAAGCTTCCCTTGTGGGCAAAACAAACCCTCCTTTGTCGGGTTTTTAGAGGTGCCCATAAGAACTGTTTTTTTCATATAATATCTCCTAAAAATCGCGTGAGTAATAGTATACACTACATAGGCAATGAGGCAAGGTTCATTTTTTTCAAGAAAAAGTAAAAAATCAATTGACAAGTTTTAACTATTCAATAGAATTATAAGCGGGGAGGGAACTATGACTACTATAAAGAACAGAAAAGAAAATAACTTTGATTTTAGAGGTTATCAAAGGGTAGATATGGATCTGCCTACAATGATTAATCTCAAGGACCAGGGGGTATTCTCGGCAATGGTCCGCAATCTGAGTGTTACAGGTTTACTGCTTGAGTGTTCGCTTAATCTGATTGCTTCTTCAGAATTACGTGTTCTACTGAAGCTGAATCAGGAAAACCATTTTTCACATCTTCTTTGCTCAGCAGATGTTATCCGAGCACTGTCTCCGGGGCTTAATGGGTTTAATCAGTACGGTGTTTCTTTTAACGGGCTTAACCATGATGATAGGAAGACAATAGACATGTATATTCATGGACAATTATCCGGAGCAAACTTTCGCGAGGCTTCTTAAAATGAAAAAATCCGCTTTTTTCTTTTATATATCATTTTTTATCTTGGTCCTTTTAATTGGCTGTTCAAGTGATCGATCTCAAGACAGGCTTAACAAGGATAAAAAAGAAGATAAAAGCGGAAAAAAAATAATGCTCCTGGAAAAGAAGATCTCGGAATTATCATTAAAGATTGATCTCATCCAAAAATCTACTGCTAAAACGATACCTGCATATTTTATTATTATTCTTTTTATAAACATCATTATTTCTGTTTTTATTGGACATGTTTATAAAAAGCAAATGCTTGCTTTATCTTCTAAAACCAAGAATAAAAAAACCAGTACAAAGACACCTATAAATAAATCCTCGGGAAAGTCAGTCTCAGTCAGAAAAAAGGCTGTAAAAACTCCGGGGAAAGTTAAAAAATAAAAAGGTGATTCAAGCTTTTTTTTCATGAAAAATTCATGAAAAGGTGATACAATAGTTTTAGAAGATTAAGCGGAGATTAGATATGAACTATGAAGAGCAGGTTGAGATTGAAAGCCGTAAGATGACCAGAGCCAGTTTTGCCATGAATATGTCAACCCGTTTGCTTTATCATGGAGATTTTTCATTTACTGAGGCAATAAATTTATGCTCTAAACTCCGCGAGTATATAATGGATTTATTTCCCGACAGCAAGGATGTATTTGATCTTTATTACGCCCCGAGGCTTAGAAAAATCATTCATGAGGTTTATGACTGAGTTATTGAGTATCGATTTGACAGATGCGGTAAATGATAGGAACGCGGATTTTACGGATTTTACGGATTTTTTTAAAAATATTTTAATTGAGCTGATTAGGGGTATCTATATGGGTATAATCCCTTAATTTTTAAATTTTATTTACCACATAAAATGTTACAACAACTATCTTGAGACTTCCGGTACTCATCCCGATATAAATTCTAGAAAAAAATCCGTGAAAATCCGGTGCGCCATGAAGCGCA
>JAGLSM010000307.1 GCA_023135745.1 Spirochaetota bacterium
GTTCTATAAAGGTACCTCTATAAACATGTCTGTTATTCATATGAATGTTTACAATTCCGAGAGTACCCTTTTCTTTTTCAATTTTTAAGATGCGGATTTTCGGAATATCAACTTCATTAAAAGGCGTTTTCACTCTTATTTTGTTCATATCCTGGAAGATGACCTCTCCTCTAATCTTGTCTCCGTTTTTCAGATAAATTAAATCGGCATGGAGAAATGTACAGAAGAACAGAAGGAGGAGCACTGATATTGTTTTTTTAATAGATAATGACGGTGACACTTTTTTCTCCTTGAATCATACACTAAAAATAGTAATGAAAAACGATTAAGTTAAGTGAATTATTTGCCCATTGTCTGGAGCAGGATTTACGGGATAGATAGGAACACAGATTTTACGGATGCGGCTGATCTTCACGGATCTTTTTTATAGATTAAGGGAATATCAGGATTTTTTCATTAACCTTGTAAATTCCAGATTTTTTGAACCAGAAGTTTTAACCACCAGAGGTTAAAACCTCTGGTGATGAGAAAAAAAGTAAATAAATGAAACTTTTTGTCTCTCTTTTTGTCCTTCTATTTAGGAGAACATAAAAAGGAGGTAACTATATGAACAGGGGCAACTCATTTCACAATTTAAACTATCATCTTATATTTGTAACAAAGAAAAGAGATCCAATAATTAATGAAAACATCTTACATGAACTCAGAAACCTTTTTTATGAAAAGGCTGTGGAAATGGGCTTTAAGATTCATATTGTCAATAGCTATTTGGATCATGTTCATTTACTCATTTCTACTTCGCCAAGGTTGTGTATTTCTAATATAGCCAAACACTTAAAAGGGCAAAGTTCTTTTTCTATTAAGGAACTTTATTGGCAGAAAGGATATGCAGCATTTACTGTTGACAAAACTACATTTAAAATTGTTTTTCAATATATCAAAAAACAATGGGAACATCACCGGAATCTTGATTATATAAAAGAAATGGAATTTTATACTAACTCAACAGACAGTTTTTTGCTTTCTCCTGACCAGAGGTTTTAACCTCTGGTAGTGAAACTACGACTAGATATTTCTGGGGCAAGAAGGTTGTGACTAGATTAATGAAAAAATTCTGATAATCCCGGTGTTACTTCAAATAAGACACTTTGTTTATTCTGTGCCAGGGGATATTCATAATTCCGAGGCTGGTTTTCATACGGATGATTTTTTTATCCTGAAACAGTATACGTCCTGTGAGGACTGTTCCGTTTTTAAGGTGAATTCTCTCTCTGAATCCGGCTTGTTTTTTCTTTTCGAGCTTTTGTTTTTTAATCGTTGTATGTAAGTCAGGTTTTCTTTTACCGGATATAAAAGTGCGCAATTCTTTAAAGTGGCGGTTTTTTTCCGGTGTTTTTACTAGTTTCATTTTGCTGTTATCAATATGAAGGCCGCTTCCACCGGTAATACGTGAGTTTTGTGTGCCTTTGGTAACAGATACGGAGCCTTCCATAACGAGAATTTTGGTTTTTTTACCTGAGATTTGCATTGCAAAATCAGAAGAAGTGCTCTTAAGTGATCCTCCGGGAAATGCCAGGTTAAAGCTTGAAACTTTATTTTTATTTGCTGTAAAACGAGCCATTCCTGCTATCAGCCGGGTAACTGAAGTTTTATTTTTTATCCCATTGATTGTCATTGCGGCATTTTTGGAAAGTATTATTGTTGCTCCGATGGTTTTTAATTTCAGGGTGTCAAATTTTCCGGTAGCAATACGTATATTCCCATGAATCAGGCGTGATTTTTCAAGGTTGATTCTTTTGGAGTTTTCCTGAATATATGGGTTACCTCGCCATGACAGAATCTGATGTGGGCTTGATAAATTTTCTTTTAATATTCCGGGAATTATCATTACGGCAATTACAGCGGCAGCGGCAATTGAAAGAAGGCCTTTTTTAAAGGAAGCTGTTCTGCTGTATACTCTTTGTGTGCCGGGTCTGCTTTTATATTTGCTTGCCTTGATTTTTATTTGTTTGAGAATATCATGGTTATCAGAATTTTTTATTTCACTTGTCCCGGACAGTACATTATCAATACTGAGTAGTATTTCTTTTGCATTTTGTGATGCAAGGGGTTGTCCCGCGTCAAGGTTCAGGCTTTTTTCAAAAGCTTCTGTGAGTTCTCTTTTTGTGATTTTCATATCAGCTCTCCTTCCGAGACCAGTCCAAGTTCTTCCATTCTATCGGTAATAAAACGAATGGCTTTCTGCATCATTCTTTTTTGTGTTCTGACCGGAATGCCTGTAATTCCAAAGACATCCTCGTAAGTCATATCTTCCATTTTTTTCATCATCAGAACTACTCTTTGTTTTTCGGGCAGTTCTTCGATCAGTTCCTTAAGGACTGATTCAAACTGTCCGGCTTCTATCTGATGCTCATGGTTTGCCTGTTCATCGGCAGTAAATATCCCCTTTTCTTCGAGATGGTTCAGTGAAAGATGATTTTGGTGTTTGCTTCTCCGGGCGCGATCCTTGCAGAGATTTACACCAATGGTGAAGAGGTAGCTCTTGCAGTCCTTTGTTCCGACCTTGTCCCACGCGGCAAGCAGCCTGGCAAAGCACTCCTGCATGATGTCAAGAGAAGCTTCCTCATCCCGAGTCATCTTGAAGATAAAATTGTAGAGCATCTTGTTGTACTCTAAGTAATAAGCATCAAAGGGTTTTTTATCTTCAGTTAAACCCATCTGTATTAAAAGAGGGATAAGCATCATTTACACACCCTCTTCTACTATAATTACACGTATAAACATGAAAAAGGGGCCACCTTTTTTTAATTTTTTAAAAATATAATCATTTTTATCGGGTTTGGGAATATACCTTGTAGGAGGGCGATGGGGACGAGGTAAATGATACGGGTGGAGCTAAAATGGGGACGGAGGCGGGTTAA
>JAGLSM010000308.1 GCA_023135745.1 Spirochaetota bacterium
TCTGCTGCTTTATGAGTGAGTTTTGAAGAAGTTTATAAAATTTTTCTGTTGATTTGATATCATTTTTATTTACCGTATCAATGAGCAGAAGACGCAGAGTTCCGGGATCCGGTTTCTTTTTATAGTCTGAAGAGAGTATTAGATCTATATAGGGATTTGCTTTTTCGTATAATCCCAGACTGAACAAAATTTCCGCGAGGTTTCTTGCGTAAACTAATAATTGTGATATGGGTGCGGTATCCAGGACTTCCTTGAATATTACAAGAGCTTTTTTGTTGTTATTTGCTTCAAAATACAAAAGGCCCAGTATCTCTTCAGCTTTAAATCTATCGCGGGATTTTTTTTTATTACTCTCAGGGTTATTTATTGATTCTATGATTTGAATAGAAATTATCATTAGGCCTATTGCTCTTTTAATTCTGCCGGTCTTTTTATAATAAAGAGCGAGTCCCCAAATTATTTTATAGTATGTTTTGTTCATGCCCTGTTTTACTTCATCACTATTGGTAAGCTTTTTTGTTGTTCTGTATAATTGTCTTGCCTTGTTAAGCGGGGATATCCATGATTTACCTACCAGTCTCAGGGCGATGGCTTCTCCATTTAATGACTGCATTACTCTGTCCCAGCGTTCAAGGTTCTTATTAAAACGCCTGGAGAATTTTGAAAACAGAAATATGTTTTCCACTTTACGAGTGCCGTAAGCTGCAAAGACTGCTCTATGACACCATGATCCTGCTTTTTCCAGATCGTCATAATTAAGCGGTCCTGTTTTTTTTTCCAGATCTATATATAACCAGGCAACCTTTTCGATGTCGAGAGGTTTGGATTTTACTTCTAATTCGATGTTATTTTTGATTCCTGCGTACTCATCCATTAAGATCTGATAAATCCATCTTCCTGATTATATCTTCGGCAGTCATTGTCTTATTTTCCTTTTTTAGGCTGAGCCATGATGTCAGTCCTGAAAAAAGCTGTAGATTTGAGCCGGGTTCTTCTATAACAAGTGCAAGTTCACTTGGAGTAGTCTTTTGATTTTTACAAAATTCTTCTATCTGACTTTCATTCAACCTGGAAAAAGCCTTGTCAATTCCACGTTTTAACATCTGGCTTTCTGTCGGAAAAACCGACTTAATCATCTCAAGACAGACAATCTCTTTACTACTCAGTTCTGTCAAATCTCTGTAGACATCAATATTTTGTGTCCCATTTAGAAAGCTTTGAATCTCTGTGTAATAACCCATATCAATTTCCCCGTTTCTGTATTTATCTATGTAAGATTTGTGTTTCTCGGAAAAACTATTGATAAATCCTGTGACTGCCGTGTGTTCGATTTTTCGAATTTCTTCAACCGAGGTATTAAGCTTTTGACATATTTCTTCCTGTGAGATCCCTTTAAAAAACCTTGATTCAATGATGCTCCACTCTTTTCCCGAGTAGTCATCTTTACTGATTTTGATATAGAAATCTTTTGAATTCTGCAGCGCTTTAAGTGTTTCAAAATCCATCTGTATTCCGAGTTTAGAAAATTTCTCATTGAGATTATCGGTGAATTGTTCGAGACCCCTTTTGAAATATGAATTGACAGTGGAGTCTTCAATTCCAAAAAGACGGCCGGCTTCTTTTCTGGTGAGTTCATGAGGAAAGAAAACAGAAAATGTAAAGATGTTGCGGTATTTCTCGTTTTTAATAGCCATTGCCGATTCAAAAAATAGAGGGGTGATCTCATCGGCGAGTATGCTGTCAAGTATATTTTCCCGAGTGGTATCATCTCCTTCATCAAGCTCATAATCGTGTTTGTCTCTGTATACGGTTCTTCTATTTTCTTCTGTTTTTTGACGGCAGTAGGTATTGAGTCTTTTAATGACGATATTGAAAAAATAACTGAAAAATTTAGTGCCATGTGAATGATCATATTTTTCAAGAGAATTTTCAAAAGCGCTTTTTGATTCTGTTCCTGCAGGTTCAAATAAACTGAGTATGAATTCATCAACTTCAATCTCCGTAAGACCCCTCGCTTGAATTTTGCCGGTTTTTGACAGAGTATCAAAGAGGGCTCTAATGATATTGTCACGCAGGATTTTAGAATGGGTGTCCTTATACTGTATCACAAGATCCTGCAGCTGTGAAAATCGGTTTTTCATGTAAGACCACCTGAAACGGCATTAAAGCATGAAAAGTCAATCTTCATTCTGTAATACCTTAAATGGGTGAAAAAAATGGCAGAAATTACATAAAAAAAAGTATTAAACATTCTTTAATTTCCAGGGCTTGAACCACGATCTTAGTTTAAACTGCTTTGGTGTAAGTCTCTGATAATAGGTCAGCGGAGAGAAAAACGCGAATACAAGAATTACCAGTATTGCCAGCGCTATAATAATGTTTCTGAATCGTTTTGAGTTTTCATTAATCTGATTTTCTTTAAAATAAACAAATAATAAATACGACAGGAAAAAACTGAATAATAGCGGGATAAAATAATGGTATAGATACATGACCCTGTCAATCTGAAGTATTATAAGCATATAAAAGAGATACATGATTGTGAACATGGAAATGTATGTGAAAATCTTCTGATTCCTTACTTTGTGACGTGAGAATACCCTTGCCAGGATTAATCCTATTGATACACATACAGACATGAAGCCGAAAAACCATAATAAAGGATTTCCCTGAAGGTAGAGGTAGCGTGCCTTATTGCCGCTTTTAGACCATCGATAGTTGATGCTCTTGATACCAAGAGGCCATCCGGCAGGGTAGCTTCCGTTTTCTCCGGGTTTGTCAAGATCGAGTTTGGGTACTTTTTTATTATATTCATCCATGAATTTCAGATAGTCAATCATCATAACCGGGAATTTAAAAGGATTTTTATTCTGTTTATTTTGAAGAATTTTTTTATAATTCTGTTTTGCCCCGTAATA
>JAGLSM010000309.1 GCA_023135745.1 Spirochaetota bacterium
TTTGTTTCAACAGTAAATTCCATAGAACCCCCTCAAACTACGATCATCTTCCAATTTTCATATTCTATCTTATTGTCGGCTAAAAGTTTCATAATATATGGATAAATTTTATGCTCTTTTTCCAAAACTTTTTTACCCAGACTTGCCGGCGTGTCATCATTTGATACTTCAACAATTGATTGAGCTATAAGTTTACCTGTATCCATGCCGGAATCTACAAAATGAACAGAACAACCCGTTGTTTTTTCTCCGGCATCAATAACCCTTGAATGTGTATCAAGCCCGGAATAGGCCGGTAAAAGCGAAGGATGGATATTGATTATCCGGTTTGGAAATGAATCAATTAATCCCGGCTTAAGCATTCTCATAAACCCCGCGAGAAGAATATAATCAACCTTATTTTTTTTTAAGTATTTGATATATTTGGCTTGTGCTTTATCAGTCAGTCTTGTCCTGTATTTTTTGCCGGGAGATATGTATTTACTTTTTATGCCCTTATCCCTTGCTGTTTTCAAGGCAGGGGCTTTTTTATTGTCACTGATAACACATTGAATTGATCCATGTGAATCGGAATCCTGTTTGCTTACGTCTATCAGCCTTGACATATTTGAACCTCGTCCTGAAACCAATATGGCAAATCTTGTTTGGTTATTTTTCATTGATACATTCTCAACCTTTGTCCTCATTCAGGGACAATTCAGCATAACTCGGTCTTAGATAAAAGGGCTCTGCTTCTTCAAAATTAACTGTATCATTATTTTTAAATTTTTCATAGCCAATTTTTACAATTTCAGACGCCAATGGGCCTTTTTTTTCACTTAAAATGACAGATTCAGGATCAAATTCCAGGTATTCAGCAGCATAACTTCCCAAAATATATATTGGAGCTTTAGATTTGTTTAAAACGCTTTTTATTTCCTTATCGTTAAGATATGAGACATCCCCCGCTCTCTTTGAATCTGTATAAAATGAGGAAAAAGCATGTCCTTTTCTTGCTGTCTGAAGCACCGCAATGGTACCGGATAAATTTCTATAAGGTATCAGCATCGCGTCAAACGGATCTACTAAGGCTATTGGAATATCATTACATTGAGAAAGGGTTTTAAAAGCCGCGAAAGAAATCCTGAGACCTGTAAATGAACCAGGTCCCTTCCCTATAGCAAGACACTCAATATCATTGATAGAAATTTGAGCTGTTGTCATTAGATAGTCGAAGTATGAAAAAAGAAGATTAGAGTTCGGCTTATTTCCGTAAAAATTTATCTCACTGATACCATCATCTGTTAACAGAGCAATTGATGTATTGGATGTTGAAGTGTCCGCGCCGAGTATCATTGATTCTTCCTTGTGAGTTTAATAGTCCGGGCATCTCCATGATCAATAATCCCTATATCAATAATAATATCAGGATCATTGAAAAAATCGCCGCCATGCTCAGGCCATTCGACAAAAACCAGATTATGCCCGTTGAGGTAATCAGAAGCGCCTATATTTTCCATATCAGACTCTTGTGACAGCCTGTATAAATCAAAATGAGCGATAGGCATTTTACCGCCATGATAGAGATTGATTATAGCAAAACTCGGGCTTGAAACAAGGTCATGCGTCCCGAGTTTTTCCGATATTGACCTGACAAGAGTTGTTTTACCTGCACCAAGATCACCCTTTAACAATACAATATCTCCGGGGGTAAGCTCTTGTGCCAGTTTATGTCCGAATTCTTCAAATTCATCTAGTGTTTTAAAAACAATCGGCTGCATACATTTAAAAATATCGAAGAGGGGTATTTGTGTCAATATAAATGCTGACCTAACTCCTATCCTCTTCCCTCGTGGGGAAGAGGAAGTGTTGTGACTATTAATTACTGAAACGGTCCGTCCAGATGTTAAAAGATATGTTTAGGAGAAATGATATAGTTAGGTCATTCTCTATTTTTGGGTTTATCTCTAAACTCTTTCGTTTGAACCCAGCCGTTATTCGCGTTTTCTCTTAAATCAAATCTGGGGATATATGGCTTTATGTCGATGAGCGGTGTATTATCTAAAACATCAAGCCCGCTCACTTCCAAAAGATTGCCCGTCCTTTTTTCGAGTTTTACTATCGACATTCCAATGCCGTTTGGTCTGCATGGATGGCGGGAAGCAAAAACTCCATGCGGCTCATCATCCAGGAATGTTGGTCTTGACAACTTAATTTTCCCTACTCTATCCAGTATATAAAAGAGAATTATATGTGAAAAAGTTTCAATTGTTTCAAGCCCCTCTTCATATTCAGGAAACACTTCTATCTGACCTTTCCCTTCAAGTGCTGCACTCCCCTGAATAGGACATTCTTCCTTGGTCTTGTATGGTGAAAATATTGTTCCGATTTTTTCTATCTCATATTTCATTTTTAACACCTGAAGATTTAGTAAACTGAAATCATGATAAGTGAACAAGTCATTTAGTCAAGAATTATCATTTCCATTATAAAATCATCCATATAAAAGCCGCCGCCAATATCCTGTTTAACCTCATCTGTTACAGCAAAACCTCTTTTTTTATACCATCCGATAGAAATACTATTGTGTCTGTTTACAGTCAGCCGGATTTTCCTGATCTTTCTTTCTTTTGACTGGTTCTTGACAAATTCAATTAAATGTAAACCAAGACCTTTTCCTCTTGCACTCGTGTCAACATAGATCTTGCTTATCAATATTTCTTCATGCGGATAATCAGGCAGTATTGCCAGATAAGCAGCAGGTATATTATCATTTAAAAGCAGGTAATACTCATATCCTGAATCTATTTGAGAACTAATTGCCTCTTCACTCTGAAATTTTTCAAGCATATAATCAACCTGTTTTTGCCCAATAATTGAAACATAATGATCATTCCATATTTTCTTTGCCAAGGCAGCGGCAGTTTTAATTTCTTTA
>JAGLSM010000031.1 GCA_023135745.1 Spirochaetota bacterium
CGCAATGCTAATTAGTGTCAGATAGAAAATTCTGATATTTTATCGTATACCGCGCCCTTCCCTTTCAAGATTGATTCAAAGAGAACCAGTTTTGACGGGGTATATTCTCCAAATTTAATGTCTTTGCAGGAGTCAATAGATGTTCTATCGTTATCATCGAGTCTTTTTTTCAGCCTTGCCAGAGTAATATGTGCGTGAAAAGACCGCTCATCTCTTGAAAACCCAAGCTCCCTGAGTTCATTTTCAACTACGTTAAATATATCAGCAAGGTACCCACTGCTGTCTTTAAGACCAATCCAGAAAACATGCGGATTCTTTTCGTTTGGAAAAAACCCAAGCTTTTCAACTGCTATCTCAGACGAATTTCGATTGAGTTTGGACACGGCTTCGCCGAGAGCTTCAGAAATTTTTGGAAGAGATCCCTTATTTACATTACCCAAAAATTTAATTGTTATATGCCTGTTTTCTTTTTTTATAAATCTTATTGGAGAACCTTGCCACTGTGTATTTATCCATTGCTGTATTTTAGCATTGATTTCATCACTTAGTGTAACCCCGATAAAGGTTCTGACTAATTTAAACATAATTATGTAATCCCTTTAATAACATTGCCAGTGCGTAATAAACAGCCTTCGTTCTTATCATTTGTCTATTTCCCTTGAAAAGGTATTTTTTTACACTGTTAATGCCTAATCCTGCAACACAAAAACAAACAGTACCAATAGGTTTTAATTCTGTACCGCCTCCGGGACCCGCAATTCCCGTAATGGAAACAGCCAATTCAGACCCGGTAATTTTCAAAGCTCCTTCCGCCATCTCTTGAGCACACTCCACGCTTACAGCACCATACTTATTGATTATTTCTTCTTTTACATTTAGTAATTTTCTTTTTGAATTATCTGAATAAGTTACAAATGACGATGAAAAACACTTCGATGCTCCGGGACAATCAGTTAAATGAGCCGCGAATAAACCTCCGGTGCAGGATTCAGCTGAAGTTATTATAATTTTATTTTTTGTAAGAATTCCAATCAGCGAATTCCATAGGGTACGATCCTTTATGACAGCCTTATATTCAGGATAAACGGTCTTCATAATTTTTTGAATTATTCTTTTTTCACTTTTAAAAAGCGATAGAATCATTTTCCGGATTTTCTTGAAAAAAAGAAAGAAATAACCCTTGCAATACCTGAAATACTTCCTGCCAAATCTGACAATGAAGGAAGGATTTTATCCCTTACCTCTCCTGTAACCTCTCTTGCATTGTATGTAATATCGTCTACCGCTGTCTTTAGTTCTTCTATTTCTTCTTTTGCGGTTTCCGCCACTGAAGAAAGCGAATCAAGAATACCATCCGATTTATCTATAAGCGGAGTTATCTTTTTATTAAAAATACGCCAGGCAGAGACAGCTATTATTATACCAACCAATCCCTTTAAAAACAGTATGGATGTAATTATTATTAAACATACCTCTGATATAGTCATATATTCACCTATTATTATTTAGTCAGTCTGTTTTTTTAGTTCTATGCTGTTCAATGCGTTTCTTACCTTCTTCAAATGTCTTTGCAACCTGCTCTTTTATTTTTGAGAGATGCTTAGATGTAGCATTTTTAATTTCATCTTTTTTTTCTGAATATTTTTCTTCCGCGTCATTCATATAATCCTGAATGTCATTTCTGGTTTCTTTCCCCGACTTTGGTGCGAAAAGCACACCAGCTACCGCACCGGCTAGAATACCGGACAAAAAGAAAAACAATCCTCTGCCATCATTACTCATATTTATCCTCCAATGTTTTAATAATCATTAATTAATAATCATCTATAGAAAAATTATCCGAACAATAACTTTTCTTAACCTGTTCAAGAAAACTATCCAGGTTTCTCTGGTCAATATTCATAGCCAGCATAAATCTGGCAAATTTGTCATATGTTTTAACTTTTGCCAGAGCGTTTTTATAATCCGGAGACAGGGTATCTCCGATTAGTATTAGTCTGGCTTTCTTTTTTATATATTCATCCAAAAGAACAGTTGGATCATCAACAGTATATACATCAGTTTCTCTAATAAAATCCGGTGATATCCTGATGCTGTCAGATGTTTTTCTTCCAACCAGTGAGGTGACAAGATCAGAGTTTTTGTAGAATCTCTGGAGATAATTTTCTCCCTCCGGTCTTAAATCTACAAAAACAATAATCCCGTTTTCATCATATTTGACATCAAACCTTTGTTTCTTATCAATTTTGGTTTTAATATTATTCCACTTTGCAAAATCCACTTCTTCACCATACTCTATGAGAACAGTTATTGCACTACCCTCTTTTTTGTATATCTCACTGAGACTAATAAGCTTACGCTGACGCATACTCTTTTTATTGATTTCCTTAAATGCGGAAATGGTTTTATCCATTTGAAAAAATGATATCTGTTCATAGGGCAGCCGGTACTGATCCTTGAATTCCTTACGAAGATAGCTCATAAGTTTTTCATTATATATCATATCTACATTGTCAACTCCGCCTTGTGCTAACATATTGCCTGTCTCTGCTGTAAATCTTGTTCCGCTTCTCAGAAGCATCTGTCCGGTACCCGGCAGCTGAAACCTGACTGTTGAAAGAAAGGCCATCGACAGATTCTGCCCCGGATATTCATTAAAGAGATCTATCGCTGTTTTAAGTGGAATATGCATTGTATCTTAAACAACTCCATTAATTTTTGATATAACTGAAATTGCATCTTTCCATAACTTTTTTTCATCTTCTGTTATTACTGCGTTTCTATTCCTATAGTCGAACTTATCTATAAACAAAGATAAGTTTTCTGACAACTCAGAAAATCTCTTTTTCTGAAAGTCAATTATCCTCTTTTTTTGAGATTTTGCAACTATTTTTAGTAAAAAAACAAGATGATTATAACAAAGACCTGCTGATTGTTCAAATTTTTCCCAAAAAGACTCTTCAGAAATTGATGAAGCCATGACATTTATATAATGAGATTCTGCAGTTTCTTCATTATCACATAATAAGCATGGTTTGAGATTTTTTTGTATAGTTATTTTTGTATCAGATAAGGAGACAATAATTTTGTCCAGCCGGTCTTTAAAGAGAATCGCTGTACTCATGGCATTGTTGAAAGACGCGATTCTCCATGAATGAATATTGCAGAAACCTGCAGTTTTAGCCAGACGGGAACGAAAAAACTTATCATTTACAGACTCGTATAACATTGTCTGTATAAACTTGTCTGACCAGTTTTTTTTCAAGATGCATATTGGACAACAACCGCTGCTAAAAGACTCTACAAGGTTAAAATACGCTGAATGTTTATCTAAGCGCAGTTCTTCCCGAGGCATTTATTAAAACGTCCGTAAACTTATTTTTTTAAGCTTTCCGTTTCTTATAAGATGTAAAGCTTTTCTTAACTGAATATCGTATTTAAGATTCATCAATTTTGGACGGCCTATTTTATTCTTTTCCCAGTCTACCCACCTGCTGAATTCATAATTTGATAGATATATACCTTTTTTTCTCATTTTGCACGCAAAACCCGCAATTGCTTTATCAGTGTTTTTTGAATATTTCTTGACAAAATTTCCAAGATAATTGCCTTTTAAAAGGTCTCTTATCGATTTTTGCTCTTTCTTGGTATACTTATCCTCTTTTACAATGTAGTCAGGAGTAAGCCCCTTTTTATGTATCCGGCGTCCTGATGGAGTATAATAAAGAGCAATAGTAAGTTTTATGGCAGAATTATCCTGAAGAGTTTTGAGTGTCTGTACTGAGCCCTTACCAAAGGTCTTCTCCCCAAGGATATAAGCACGTTTGGTATCCTGCATTGCTCCTGAAAAAATTTCAGAAGCTGATGCTGAGCCTTTATTTACAAGAACAATTATCGGAACATTCTTATCAACAACAGTGGTTTTCCTTTTTGCCATGAATTTCCTGATATGAGAAACATCCCTGCCCTTAGTATAAACGATCTTTCCTTTCGACATAAAAAGATCCGTAACATCAATCGCGGAACTTAATAGACCCCCGGGATTGTTACGTAAATCAACTATAAGATACTTCATCCCTTTCTTTTTAAAAGATAACAACGTTTTTTTCAATACTCTCGCAGTAGGTTTGGAAAATTGAGTAATCTTGATATAAGCAATCTTATCTTTGAGGAATTTTTTCTTCACTGTCTCTATTTTGATTCTTCCACGTATAATTTTGACTTCAAAAAGCTCATCGTGTCCGTGACGGAGAATTGAAATAGTAACCTTAGTCCCTATCTTACCTCTTAATTTTTTTACCGCGTCAAAAAGAGAAATATTTTTTGTCGATTTACCATTGATTAAAGCAATAACATCACCGGGTTTTAAATGCTTTTTCCATGCCGGAGTACCATATAGTGGCGTAATTATTGTGAGTTTACTATCCCTTATTCCTATCATGATACCCAGACCGCCGAATTCTCCGGAGGTATCTTCATAAAGGTTTTTATAATCAGGGGGTTTCATAAAAATAGAATAAGGATCTCCCAGTGAATCCATCAATCCTTTAATGGCTCCATATATGAGTTTTTTTGATTTAACTTTTTTTACGTCATAATAATAGGCCCTCACAGTATTAAACACTGTGGTAAACAATTCATAATTCTCATATATATAAGAGTTATTGGCGTTGCTCAGATTATTGGTTAATCCACCTAGGATTATAGCAAATGCAAGCAGGACAACCGCACCAATAATAAGCTTTTCTTTTTTCTTCATTAGATACTCCATTGCTAATAGATGTATACAAAATCTAATAATAATCAAGCATGTTTGGTAGTTTATTGATAATCAATCCCGATAAATCGGGATTGATTATCAATAAAGGTTTTGATGAATTGGCATGCTTGGATATTTATCGTTGGGTCGTTGCACAACCTAATTTTTTGAAAAACACGAACTCGCATTGAATTAATAACCAAAAGATGCGGTTTTGCAGATGTAAATTTATTCAAAAATCAGTGTTTTTTTGCTCAGACAGCGTATTTTTTCAAAAAATTAGGTTGTGCAACTTACAGAAATTTTATTGATTTTGTTCAGTACGATAAAGTCTAATATGAAGACATTAAAATATTAAGTAGATCGTCGTATGTGGCGGGACGGGGAAGAACATTGAGAAAATCGTAACTGCGGGCATCCCTGACAACCATATCCAGTTTTCCCTGATCAATCTCAAAGTTTTTCAATCTCTGAGGAACATTTAAATCAAACAGTATCTTTCTTATTGCTTCAACAGCTTTAATTGCCGCCTCTACAACAGTAATATCATTTACATCCTCACCCAATGCCTTTGCTATTTTAACGTATTTATTAGGAGATGCTGTAAGATTAAATTCCATGACATGAGGCAGTAGTATGGATACAGCCAATCCGTGGTAGAGACCCATCCTGGTGGCTAAAGGAAGAGCAAGAGCAAATGCCGTACCGGGTCTGCTTGAATTAAGTGCCATAGACGCGAAAATTCCTGCTGAAGACAGCGCATGTCTTACTGCAACATTATCTATATCTGTAATTGCCTTTTTTAAATTTTCTGAAACAAGCCTCATTGTATGCTCAGCATAAGAAACAGTCAGAGGATTCGCAGCTTTTGAAATAAAAGCTTCAATAGCGTATGCCAGGACCTCAATACCAAGAGCAACTATGTATTTATTCTGCAATGTGAAAGTCAGTCTGGGATCTGATAATACAACATCAGCATAATTGAACCTGCTTCTATACTCCCTGCGGATATTCTCATTCTCGTCTTTTATATAAAATGAATCAAGTAAACCATAGGATATTCCATGGGTTGTCGGGATTTCGATGTAACCAAGCTTTTTCCCTTCTCCCATTTTACCATCAAGATAATCCCTGGTATATCCTTCACTCCCCGCAATATAGGCTATAGCTTTTGCTGTATTTAATGTATTCGAACCGCCAAGCCCTATTACAAGATCAGTTTTTGATTCTCTTGCAAGAAGAACACCCTCATCCACAGCATCTATCCCTGTCTGGCTGTCTACATTATTATAAATGATTACACCATAGGACTTTGCTTCTGCAAGATTCTGGACTTTTTTGAGGATACTTGTTTCTTCTATCTGGGGACTTGTGACTATTAGGATTCTCTCTCCAAAATCTCTAATAATTTCAGGAAGTCTATTAATTATGTTGGATCCGATAATAACTCTTGTGGGGCAATTAATCTCAAAAACACTCATCGGCAATAATCCATCTTATGATTATTTTATTTAGCTCATCATTTACGGCAGGTTTTACAGATTTATACAACTCTAATGGATGTACAACAAGAAATCAGAATCAACTGAAATCTTGTTCTACATTATTTCAAACCAAGACTTTTGGCTATGTTTTCTGATAAGGCTTTAAGAACCTCACCATCATTAAGATAATTTGGATCATTTATCTTAGCCTTAAGCTCATTGACTCTATCGGTACGTATATCAGGAGAAGCTTTTGCAATTTCTTTATACTTCTCTACCTCTGCTTTAAAAAGAGCTTCTTTGGATAAAGAAACAGTATCTTTTCCAACAATAGACGAAGCCTTTTGTACAGGAGCCTTCTTTCCAGGTTTGTTAATCTTGTTGAGTCCATTGATTCTATCAATATTCATGATGAACTCCTTTCCATTACTACTTATATCGGTAATTCAAGCACTAATTATGAGCTTTTTTTCAACATTTTTAAGGTTAATTATAACAGTAAATTCACCTTTTTCTTTAAAATTCGCCTCAATCATATCAGAAACCGGGGCATTTAGATACTCTTCATAGGTCTTTGTCATTTCCCTTGCTATAAAAACCTCAACATTGCCGTATACCTGCAGTATATCCTTTAAAAATGCCCTTATTCGAAAAGGAGACTCATAACATACTACAGTCTGAGCCAGATCCATGACTCTCATAAGTTCACGGCGCCTTCTTGACGACTTTGGAGACAAAAAACCCGCGAAATAAACCTTGTTTGAGCCAAACCCTGAAACACTAAGCGCAGCTGCAATAGCCGAAGGTCCGGGTACCGGTATCACCTTAATTCCATTTTCACGGCAGGTTCTTACAATATCTGCCCCCGGATCCGAAATCCCTGGAGTACCCCCGTCAGTTACAAGCGCGATACTAAGACCTTCTTGAAGTTTTCTAACCAGCATTTCTTCTTTCTTAAGTTTATTGTAAGAATGATAACTAGTCAACGGCTTTTTAATATTTAGAAATTTCATAAGGTGACCTGTCTGTCTGGTATCTTCACAGGCCAGAAGATCGGCTGCTTTTAAAACTTCAACAGCCCGATAACTTATATCCTTAAAATTACCAATTGGTGTTGCTATAATGTAGAGGGTCCCTTTTGATTTATCCATTTATATACCTTCCCTTATTGAAAATATTGGGATATGTGTATGCCAGGTACACGATGTACCGCATGCCGGATTTGACAAGGATGTCAAAAATACGGCCTAGTAAATGATATAGTCATTAGATAGCGAAGCGTCTAAGTGACAGAATCAAATCCTTGTTGGTATATTCTGAAGATTGTACGCTCTCAATGTATTTTCAAGAAGCATTGCAATTGTCATAACACCAACACCGCCCGGTACCGGCGTTATATATTCACATTTTTTTATTACTGTATCATAATCAACATCACCAACGATTCTGTAACCCTTTTTACTATCAGGGTCTTCTACCCTGTTTATCCCGACGTCAATCACTACAGCACCTTTTTTAACCATATCCGACGTTATAAAATTAGGTTTTCCAACAGCTGCAACAAGTATATCCGCTTTTTTTGTTTCTTCCCGGATATTTGCCGTTCGTGAGTGGCATATGGTTATAGTTGCATGTCTTGATAATAAAAGAATAGACAGAGGCTTTCCGACAATATTACTCCTTCCGACAACAACAGCTCTCTTTTCGTGGATATGAATACCATAATAGTCAAGAAGTACAATAACTCCCGCAGGTGTACATGGTAAAAAAACCGGATCACCGGCCATAAGCCGTCCGAGATTGTACGGGTGAAAACAATCTACATCCTTCTGAGGGTCAACCGCTTCGATAACAGCTTCCTCAGAAATATGAGCGGGAAGAGGAACCTGAACAAGAATTCCATTTACACTTTTATTTTTATTCACCTTGTTTATCTGCTTAATAAGATCGTTTTGTGATATATCCCCAGGTAACTGAGTAATTATAGAATCAAACCCGTTTTCATCACATCTCTTTTTTTTCATATTTACATAGATCCTGGACGAGGGATCATCCCCTACTAAAAACACTGCAATACAGGGTTTTTTATCAAGTTTGGAAACATCATCCTTAAGTTTTTGGAAAATTTGACCGGCAACCATACGTCCGTCAATAATTTTAGAGTCCATTTGTTATTTCTTCCTTTTTTTAAGCATATTGGCGGTATCCCGGGCAATAACCAGTTCTTCGTTTGTTGATATTACCAATATTTTTATTTTTGAATCATTACCGGATATAAAACCCTCACCTGTTATCGATTTATTTTTTCTTTTATCTATTTTTATTCCCATAAATTCCAGGTTTGATAATGAATTTTCCCTGACATAGGCGCTGTTTTCCCCTATGCCGGCAGTAAAAATAATCGCGTCAGCCCCCCCCATAGCTCCCAGATACCCGCATATATATTTCTTTAAACGGTAAACAAGAATACTAATTGCAAGTTGGGCTCTTTTATCTCCCTTTTTCATACTTTCTGTAAGCTCTCTCATATCATTTGTATTGCCGGAGATACCTAAAAGTCCGCTATGCTTATTTAACATGGAATTTGCTTCATGTACAGTCAATTCTTCTTTTGATATTATGTGTAAAATAATGGCAGGATCAAGATCTCCTGATCTGCTGCCCATAATAAGCCCTTCCAGCGGAGTAAATCCCATTGAAGTATCTATACTTTTTCCATTTTTTATCGCGCAAATACTGGAGCCGTTCCCAAGATGACAGGTTATTACCGATGTATTTTTTAAAGGTTTGCCAAGCATTTTAGCGGCCCGCTCAGCAACAAAACGGTGTGATGTACCGTGAAAGCCGTATCGCCTTATCTTATGACGCGTATACATTACATAAGGAAGAGCATATATATAGGCATAATCCGGCATAGTCTGATGAAAAGCTGTATCAAAAACGGCAATATTGGGGACATCAGGCAGAAGTTTCATACACACCAATATACCCTGCAAATTCGCGGGATTATGAAGCGGAGCAAGTTCCATACACTCTCTTATTTCTGAAATAACACCATCGTCAATAAGAACCGATTCGGTAAATTTTTCCCCCCCGTGAACAACTCTATGACCTATAGCAGCAATACCATCGATACTTTTAAGAATATTATGGTCGGGATTAGTTATGGATTTTATAACATATGTCAGAGCATCAGTATGATCAAATATCTGATAAACTTCTTTGAAGCGTTCATTTTTTCCAATTTCATAAGAAAAAATCGCCTCATTACCGCCGATCTTTTCAACACTGCCCTTTGTAAGACACATGCCCGAACTAATATTAATGAGCTGATATTTTAAGGATGATGATCCGCAGTTTAAAACGAGAATACTCATTCTCTATCCCTTATTTGAAGGTCATTTTTGTGGTTCAGTAAAAATCATACGGCCTGCCGGTGTCTGAAAAACGCTTGTGACTACAACATCAATGGTTTGACTGATATAACTTCGGCCCTTATCCACAACAATCATTGTGCCGTCATCAAGATAAGCTATCCCTTGGTTAGGATCTTTACCTTCTTTAATGACGGTAACATTCATCTCTTCACCCGGCAGTACTACAGGCTTCAGAGCATTGGTCAACTCATTAATATTGAGAACCTTTACTCCTTTCAGCTCCGCAATCTTGTTCAGATTAAAATCATTTGTGACTATCATTCCGTTTAAAGACATTGTAAGTTCAAGCAGCTTGCTGTCAACCTCAGGAATTTCAGGAAAATCCGTATCAGAAATTTTTATAACGCAGTTATCTGACAGCTTCATTTTATTTAAAATATCAAGACCGCGTCTTCCCCTGCTTCTTTTTATCGATTCAGCTGAATCTGCTATCTGCTGAAGCTCCATCAGGACAAATTGCGGAATTACAAGTATACCGTCAAGAAACCTGGTTTCTACAATATCTGCGATTCTTCCGTCAATTATTACACTGGTATCCAATACTTTATACAAGCTTGTATCAGGATTGTTTTTTTTGATATCTACACCAGAAGAAGACATAAAAAACTTAAAAGACAGCGGATTTTGAAAAAAGTATACAATCGCTGCTGTTATAAAAAATGTATCACTGAGCATTCTTACTATGCCGGTTGAAACAGTAAACCCGTTAATTACTTCAATTACAAGCAATGAAATAAACTTGCCTGTAAAAAGACCTGCAATAAGAGATAAAACTTTTTTTCTTGTAAGTTTATTAAGTAAAAAAGCGAAAACAGCTGCAAGAAAAGCCGCGCCTGAAAATATTAAGGAAGTTATATATTTATTCTGAATACCAATTGCAGGATTCAAAAAATAGCCGGCCGCACCTAAACCCAAAACTAAAAGTATCAAAATTATTTTCATCATTTTTTATCTCGTATGAGTCTGTTTATCATAAAATAACACGGGATTATTTAGCCGCATTGTCTTGTGAATCATCCTGTGTATCGTTTTTTATTTTCGCTTGTATTTTTTCTATCTTTAATTGACCTTCTTCAAGTTTTTCAGATATTACGTTCTGAATATTTTCATGACTTTTGTTCTTTTTTAAAGATATTTCCTCAACTAAAAGCTGATAAGCTGTTTCATAGA
>JAGLSM010000310.1 GCA_023135745.1 Spirochaetota bacterium
CTTTTTACACAGTCTGTGAGCGATAGTCGAAGTATACGCAGATTAATTATTATTTAGGCTTTTGATTGTAAATACAAATTCTTGAGATACCCTTCCCTCCGAGGGAAGGGATAGGGTTAGGTTGGAATTGTAGATTAACTATGAAAAAACAAATTTTTAAAAAACACATTTTCAAAATCTGTATCATTAAATTAATGGTAGTTTTAATTCCTCTCCTGTTTTTCATATTAATTGAATTTGGTCTTCGGATTTTTAATTTCGGGTATTCCACAGATCTGTTTGAGATAAAAAAACTCAATGACGGCAGGGATTATGTTTATGTAAACCGAGATGCTGTCAGGCGTTTTTTTTCAAGCGGAATAAGGGTCAACATGGCCTTTGAGCGTTTCCCGCTGAAAAAAGAAAAGAATACTGTCCGTATATTTTGTTTTGGCGGTTCCTCTTTAAAGGGATTCCCGTATCTGAAAAACCTTTCCATACCAGGCCTTACCTCATCACTCTTGAATAATATCCAGACCAATAAAAAATTTGAGATCATCAATCTTGGACAAACGGCAATTGACAGCACGATTGTCGCGGCTCTTGTCGATGAGGCAGGCGGATATGATGCGGATTATTATATGATTTTTACAGGACATAATGAATTCTACGGCGCGATGGGGTATGTGTCGAAAACCGGTCTTGTTGACTCTATGCTTGTCTCTTTGAGAAGATTGAGACTTTTTCAGTTAATCGAATCATTTTTCACTAAAAAATCCAAACCATTTTCCGGAACAATGGTTTCAAAAATGATTGAGGGAAAATATGTAGAAAATACAGCTTCAATGAAGTCGGCGGTCTTAAAGAAATTCAAACGGAATATAAATAGTATTATCAAAACAGCCAAGAGCAGAAAAATTAAAACAATTTTGTTTACACTCCCTTCAAATATCAGGGACTGCGAGCCATTTCGTTCCAAGCAGAACAGGATGTATTATTTCAGCAAGTTCAAATTGTCAAAAAACAAAAGTATAATTTCACAGACGGCTAAAATAGATAAGAATAAACTTAAAAAGCTGTTAAAAGAAAATGGGGATGATGCTTTTCTTCATTATATATTGGGCTGCCTGGAATACAAAAAGGGCAGGACATCGAAGGCTCTGCATCATTTTACCCGGGCAAGAGATCTGGACAAGCTGAAGATCAGGGCGCCTTCCTGGCTCAATACTTACTTAAGGAGTATCCGCAATGATGTTGAATACTTCTATGATTTTGACAGGGCGGTAAAAGTAAAATCAAAAATGGGGATTCAAGGTAATGAATTCTTTACAGAATATCTTCATCCAAATCACAGCGCAAACATTATGGCCTCATTAAGTATCGCGAAATACCTCTATAACGGTTTTGAAAAAATAATAATAAAAAGGAAGCATTTTGCGTTTTCAGATATTGATCTGCTGTATACGGCTCTTTATTTGCAGAGGTTTTATAAGCATTTCCCGTGTAATTTGAATAATTATAAAAATCTTCAATTATCTGGAGAATTCTTTAACCAAAGAGCTTCTTCAATAAGATTAAAACCAAAATATCGGAAATTGAAGAACATTTTTGAGATTGTAAAAAATCTTTCAGATAAATACGGCGGCAAAAATGTTCTTCTTCTCGTGCACCTTATGGCTGCCAATTATTATTATAAAACAAAACATCTTGAAAAATCCTTAAAAGAACTGGAAATAATCAGATTTATCTATAGGGAGCATATGGAAACGTTGAAGAAAATAAGGTTTCTCTACAGAAAATCAGCTCTCTACTATAAAGAAGACATGATTATCAAAGAAATGCGAAAGATATCAGAATAAAATCCGATAAAAGTAAGAACAATCCATGTATTTATGTAGAAATGAGATATGCTTTTAGACGCATGAAAAATACTTGCAAAAAACACTTGCAGTTTGCAAAATTTGCGTCTAAAATAAACTATGTAATTGGTCAATTCAACGGCCTGTTATATTTTCATTTTTTTTTGTATTGATATTCTTTGACAATTAGAAAGCAAGTATAAATATTAATTATAAGGAGTGCGTCTGTATGAAAAAGAAAGTAATTCTGTTCAGATTTTTGTTTTTTGTCCTTCCTGTGCTTTTCATCTGGTCATGTACCATTATAGGGGAGCCGCCATTTGTATCGAATGATTCTGCGCTTGATAACCTTACAATCAATGGTCTTGCTGTTTACGATGACAAGCTGGCTTTTTCAAAGACAACGCTGTCTTATAGCCTTACGTTGTACTATCCTACTTCAAACATTACCATAACTCCCCGCGCGTCTGACGAGGCCTTTGCTACTCTGATGGTCAATGGTGTATTACAGTTCAGCAGAGTGACATCCGGCTCAATATCTCTTCCTGTTGGTACGACAAATATCCCGATTCAGCTGGTTGCTGAGGATAAAACTACAAATACTTATATGCTGTCAATAACCAGAAAAGATTCGAATTCAACTCCTCCTACAATACAGATTAATACCGGCAGCATGGCAGGTGATCAAACGATTCGTGTTAAATTACGCGTATATAATATAGCTGATTCTGAATCACCTGTGACACTGCGGATTGTTGTGAATTCTACTAATACTAATGATATTCTAAACGCGCAGGTTGCTGGAGTATATACCAATTTTGTAACTGTACCGCCGGGAGCAGGCAATACTATTGCTGTTTATGCTATTGATGCGGATAATAATAGTACTCAGGCAGCGGGATCTCCAGTTACTGTCACTACAACTCTCAATCGGCTTAATATCTTCAGTGAAAATGACAGCGGTAATGATTTTGACTGGAAAAACGACAGGCTGGATCCTACAGCGCAAGGTGACGCGTTCCAGGATTCATGGAGCAGATCAACGGGTGGTTTAACATCTCCTCCTTCG
>JAGLSM010000311.1 GCA_023135745.1 Spirochaetota bacterium
CACGGCAGCCGTATAGATTATCAAACTTGCTCTTGGTTACAGAGTCGTTGACATTGATAGCAGGAAAGAGAAGCTTGCCTTCTGCTGCCAGCTGGTAAAGTCTGTGAACCCCGGTTGTAGTTTCTTCTGTAACACCTTGTATATTTTTAGCGATATTAGAATAAAAATTCGGACTTTCTTTTAATGTTTTTTTAATTGAAGCAAGAAGCACAACTTCTTCTTCACTTTCCGGTTTTCTGTCAAGAATCGAAGGATCTTTTTCAGCATCGCTTCCAAGATGAAGAAGAAGTGTCGCATCTCCTCCGTCGTCAAGAATCATATTGGGAGTTGATCCGTCATCCCAAACCATCAATTTGTGAGTATAATCCCAATATTCTTCAAGGGATTCGCCTTTCTTGGCAAATACCGGAACACCTGCTTTGGCAATAGCCGCAGCCGCATGATCCTGTGTACTGAAAATATTACATGAGACCCATCGTACTTCCGCGCCAAGAGCTGTGAGAGTTTCAATCAGAACAGCAGTCTGTATCGTCATATGAAGAGAGCCCGCGATCTTCGCGCCCTTTAATGGTTTATCAGACCCGAATTCCTTACGTATTGCCATAAGTCCCGGCATTTCATTTTCCGCTATATTCATTTCCTTACGCCCAAAATCGGCAAGTTCAATATCTGTAACTATATAGTCAGCCACTATAGTTCCTCCATTACTTTCTTCAATGTTTTTTTTATCTTCAATTACAGCATTACTCATTCTATATCCTCGCAGCTTTTTTTAAATCAGCTATCTTGTCAGTTTTTTCCCATGGGAAAATATCCCGGCCGAAATGACCATAAGCCGCTGTATCCTTGTATTTCCATCCTTTAGGAGTCAGAAGACCAAGTTCCATTATCAGCACCGAAGGTCTAAAATCAAAGATACCGCTTTCTATTACGATTTTTTCAAGCGCTTTGTCTTCTATATTTCCGGTGCCATAAGTATCCACATTTATACTTAGGGGTTTCGCCACACCAATGGCATATGCTACCTGGATCTCACATTTCTTGGCAAGTCCGGCGGCAACAATATTTTTCGCGACATAACGTGAATAATACGCTGCAGATCTATCAACCTTAGAAGGATCCTTTCCTGAAAAAGCGCCTCCTCCGTGGCTTCCTACTCCACCGTATGTATCTACGATAATCTTACGCCCGGTTAATCCGGCATCACCATGAGGTCCGCCAATAACAAACTTGCCTGTAGGATTAATGTAGTATTCAGTCTTGTCAGTTAAAAGCCCTGTAAAATCAAGAGTGCTTTTAGCAACCTCTATAAGATCCTTGCGGATTAAATCAATAGATACATCATCAGTCTGATGAGATACTACAACCGAAGTTATTTCAACAGGATCTCCGTCAATATGTCTTACAGAAACCTGGGATTTTGAATCGGGACGGAGATATGAGATTTCTCCTTTTTTACGTATCTGCTGGAGTTTATCGAGTAAAAGATGACTGTATGCTATTGGAGCAGGCATTAGTGATTCTGTAGATCTTGTAGCATATCCAAACATCATTCCCTGATCTCCCGCGCCCTGTTCAGTATAAAGACCGGTTCCCTCGGTTACGCCCTGAGAAATATCAGGCGATTGACCATGAATATTTGTAATATATTTAAAGGTAGTGTCACAGAACTCATATTCTTCCTTATTATATCCGATCTCCTTTACAACGTCTCTCGCGATTTGCTCGGAATCAATATCATCCCATTTGGAACATGTTATCTCTCCGGCATTTACAACGAGGTTTGTAGCTACAAGTGTCTCGCAGGCTACTCTGCTCTTTGAATCTTTTTCAATACATGCATCCAGTATTGCATCAGAAATAAGATCACATACCTTATCGGGATGTCCTTCTGAAACCGATTCCGACGTAAAAATGTGATCAACAGTAATCTTACTCATAAAATTCTCCTATTTTTCAAGCCTCAAAGGCAATATTTATCAGCTTTATTTTTTACTTAGTTTATCAATACAAAGCAGTATGAAAGTTAAGAAATTCTGAATATTTATTAAACATAAAAATTTATCGGGTAGGATATGTTTCATTATATCCTGCAATTAGACATTGCAAGTCAAAAAAGAAACCATTAAAATACTTGTCTGCGGGTATTCATTATTAAAAATTAACATCAAGCAGATACCATAAAAATCTCTTATCAGTAAAATCATATCCATATTTTATATAATCCATACTATAGATAGCAATAATACGTTCCCGTTCAAATCGTAAACTTATTTTATACCTCCCAGAAGCAGAAAAATCATAAGTAATACCTATGTAATTAATTCCTTTTGGAAAGTACTCTTCGTCCTCTCTTCCAAACCCCATATAAGACCTGATAATCGGCTGCTGATATGCACCATCTATCAATAATCTGGAAGTAATATGAAATGATCCTGCTATTTGAGCAGAAAATTGTGTAAATCGTTGATTAGCATGTTGATCAAATCTATACTGAAATAATGGAGCAAAAGTCAGAGCAAAGAGATTATCTCCAGAATTAAAAAACTGCCATTTAATCCCGGAATTCAGAAAAAATATTTTATCTTCTCCATCTCCGGCTAAATAATTTCCTGCGGTTTTTAAAAAAAAATCAGTAGAACTGCCTAAAGATCCTATTATTCCTAATCCTATTGACCCATAAGAATCAATAATAGTATGATCTTCAAGCTGAAGATAGGGTAATATTGGTATATTTTCCAAGCCAATATTTTTAAAGATGTTTGATGCTAAAAAAGGATTAACAACTAACCTTGCCAGTGTTCCTCTTTTATGAGGCCAAATCGGATCCTTAATGATAAAAGGTTTTCCGGCACCAACACGTTTTATAAACATTTTAGCGGAAGTAATCAGTTTATTAAAATG
>JAGLSM010000312.1 GCA_023135745.1 Spirochaetota bacterium
ATCTAATATCCACGCTAGCTCTGAAAATAATGTAATTTGAAAATAAAAACAACCTTCAAATAAAAAAAATTAAAATGCAGGCGTATATATCTCCCCAATATGCGACTTGATAAAGCCCTTAAGCTCAAGTTTCATTAAAACAGGTACTATTTCTTTATATTCAGTATCAAGCTTTTTAATTAATTCATTCATATGGATTCCGGAACCGGAAATAACTTTTACAACTCTTTTTTCCATTATATTCAATTCTGATAATGACTTCTTATATTCTCCTGATTTTTTCGGCTTCTTATTATTTATCTTCATGTTCATATGACTTAATATTTCTTCTGCCGTACTTACACGAACAGCTCCATCGTTAATAAGATTTCCGCATCCCCGTCCCTGTATAACCCTGTCATCCCATTCACATGTAAATACATCCCTACCCTGATCCAGAGAAAAGCCCGCGGTGATTAACGCGCCTGAACGTTTAGGGGCCTGTACTACAAGAAGACCCGATGATAAACCGGAAATAATTCTGTTTCTCTTTGGGAAATAATAAGGTTTAGGTATATCATCAAGACGGAATTCACTGATAATAAGCCCCTTTTTCCTGATTTCTGAAAACAGACCTTTGTTTTCCCTTGGATACAGCCAATCAAGGCTGGATCCTAAAACACAAACAGTACTTCCATCTTCATTTAAAGCGCCCTTATGAGCATGAGTATCAATACCCAGAGCTCCTCCGCTGACAACAGTAATGCCGTTTAGAGACAAACCTTCGGATATACTATATGCCATTCTCAAAGCCGCGATAGATGCCTTTCTGGTGCCTACTACAGCAAACATAGGCTTCTTTAACATGTCTGTATTTCCTAATGCATATATAATGTAAGGAGGATCGTATATCTGTTTTAATAAATCAGGATAAGATAAATCAAAAATTGAAAATATTTCTATCCCTCTTTTTAAGGCGGCATCAATCTCTCTGTCAGCATTCTCCAGCAGCCTGTCTTTTTTTGATAAAAAACCCAGATAAGACTGTTTTATACCGGTTTTAAAGGATAGTGAAAATACGGATTCCTTCCAGATTTCATCAAAATCCGCATAATATGAAAATAATCTGCGGATAACTCCTGAAGGGATATTCTGTGCAAGAGTCAGGGCCAGAACAGATCTCGTATCTATCATTTTTTCCTGATTTTTTCATTCAGGGATTCCAGGATTTCTATATTTCTTCTAACAGAATTTTTCATTCTTGATTTACGGGGAAGTATTTCCAAAAGTATCCTGTAGGCGTTCTCTGCTTTTTTATACTTTTTCATTTCATAATAAATTCTTCCCAGGGCAAAATATGCTTTTTTGTTTCTTTTAGACATCTTGAGTATGGTTAGAATGTGCTCAATCGCGGCAGTGTATTTCTTTGTTATAAGATAAACCATTGAAAGCCCGTAACGTGCCTTGATATACTTTGGATCAAGCTTCAATGCCAGTATGTAGGCATTCCGCGCCTTTTTTAACAGGTCCTTTTTTTTGTGTTTTATGAGCTGTATCCTTGCCATCTGCCCAAACCCAACTCCTAAATAATAATATGTGAATTTGCTGGACGGCATAACTCTTGAAGAAGTAATCAGGTTGGTGAGAGCCTCATTAAACAAATTCATAATAACAGGTGAATCAGCAATCTCTTTGCGTATTTTTACCTCATCATTGAACCTGGATTCTATTTTACCCACCTCAATACTTGCTCTCTCGAGACATTTTTTTGCAATTTTACGGTAGCTTCTCGCAAGAAGGTTGCTCACGATTGAACCTGATTTTAAGGATTTTTTAAAATTTTCAGCAGCCTTGTACCAATCAGCAGGGGACCTGCTCTCAAGAAGTCTTTTTCCCTTTTTAACCGGATCATTTCCTGTAAGCCCGCATCCGGAAACACTAATAAGTATAAGAATGACCGCTATAAAGTATTTCAATTTAATATTTTTCAAAATAGACCACCTTCTTTTAATAAATTCTGTCACGCAGCCAAACATCATCCTTTGCGCCTTTGCGCCTTCGTTCTTTGTGAGTCCCGATACATCGGGATTTCCACTCTTTTAGGTAATAATTACACATTATATATAACACAGGATATACTCAAAAAATTTCAGTTTTTTGATTATTTCAAAGATTTATTTTTCCCGGGTTTAAGTTTTTTTAATATTTCTTTTATATCAGGCCTCTTTATCGAAACAGGGTATGAAGCAGTTGAAGGAAGAAGTGACCTGGATATGGTCTTTTTTTCATCAATATCAATGATATTATGTGCCGGAGGAAGAACGCCGGAGGAAATACCGGGACTTATATTACTTGAGGAATTGTATACAAGAAGAGCCCAGTTATTTGAATCGATAGTCCCGGAAGGGTTCAGGTCAACTCCCCCATTTTCAAATAACGCAACATATTTTATATCCGGGTCAGGACTTGAAGGAATATCAATATCACCAGACACATAGTAAAAGTATACTCCTGAAAAAGAAGGAAGAGTAACAGATGTTGTTCCGGTCGGGAGAAGTCTTACCCCGCCGTATTCTACAAGATTAATGTCAGTATACCTGTATTGCGCAGGACCAAAGGCCCCTCCAAAGTAGTTGGCTATCATCCAGTCCCGATAGAATTCAGCGAGACTCATGTTAAATTCATCTTGAGTCAGTGAATCAAGCCCGGCATAACCTTCTTTCTGATTTGTTATTATATCCCTTATCAATAATTCCGAACCGTATCTTCCAATCATATATCTTATGAACATATATGATGACGCATAATTGGCAAGAACATCTTCACTGCCCCAATCAATGAGGGAAAGTCCGCTTCGTATCGCAAGCTTTTCGTCTGTACAGTAATATTCAAGTCTTAAAGACAATCTGCCGTATACAAG
>JAGLSM010000313.1 GCA_023135745.1 Spirochaetota bacterium
TGGATTTGCAAGTGGTGTCAGGGAATATATAGATGATTCTCCCGGCAGCACTCTTAATTCTTTCCTGCAGGAAGTTACGCTTCTTGGCGATATTGACAAAACTGCATCAGACACGCGTGGAGTTAAACTCATGACTATACATAATGCAAAAGGACTTGAGTTTGATAATGTTTTTATAACGGGTCTTGAAGACGGTCTGTTTCCTCATTTTCTTTCAACTGAATCAGGTGGTGAAGTTGAAGAAGAAAGACGGCTTTTTTACGTTGCATTGACCAGAGCAAGAAAAAGAGTTTACTTAAGTGCTGCTAAACAGCGTATGGCATATGGACAGATAAGGATTCAAAGTTTAAGCCGATTTATCTCGGAAATACCTCAAGATTTATTAATTCAAAATAAACCGCAATATCAATCAGACTATACTATCAGGCCTAATTCATTTACAGCGCCTGCCTCACAGACAGAACAAGTTCATAGTGTCTTTGAAGCCGGAGATAAAGTAATACATCCTCAATATGGAGAAGGTATTATAAGCAAACGAATTGGACAGGACGGCATGAAACAGATACATGTAAAATTTAAAGAAAGAACATGTCTTTTTATTGAAAAGTTTTCAAACCTGAAAAAACTCGAATAGTTTTAAATTTTAATTAAAATGCTTAAATTATATTTTGTTTAAACTAATGGGGCTGAATATGGCAATGATTAAAACAGCAGAAGAAATAAAAAACATCAGGGCTGCAGCTAAAATAGTTTCTGAAATACTCTCATACGGAATCTCCATTCTTGAACCGGGTATTACAACCGCGGAACTCGATTCACAAATTGAAAACGAGATAAAAAGAAGGGGAGTTACAGGACCATGCAAGGGATATAATGGTTTCCCCTGCGTAAGCTGCCTTTCGGTTAACGATCAGGTAACACACGGGATTCCGGATGGAAGCATTTTAAAAAACGGTGATATAATCGATATTGATCTTGTAATTAACATGGATGGTTACTACGGGGATACTTCCAAAACTGTAGGAATAGGCGATATAAGTCTGGAAGCAAAAAAACTTATTAAAATCACTGAGGATTGTCTGACACGCGGCATTAATGAGGTCAAGCCCGGTAATACTCTGGGCGATATAGGCTGCGCGATTCAAACGCACGCGGAACGAAACGGATATTCGGTTGTACGGGATTATTCGGGACATTTTATTGGTCTGTCCATGCATGAAAATCCAATGGTACTCAATTACGGAAAAAAGAAAAAAGGCGTGGAACTCGAACCCGGCATGGTGTTTTGTATCGAACCAATGATTAATATAGGACGCAAGGAAGTTCTAACCAAGGGATGGGACGCAAGAACAATTGACGGAGAACTCTCATCCAGGTGTGAACACATGGTACTCGTTACAAACAAAGGCCATGAAGTGTTGACTTATCATAAATAACCTGAGGGTTCTCCTGACCAGAGGTTTAAACCTCTGGTCAGGAGAACCCTCAATACCCTTACTTCCTAACTGCCAGCATCATGTTTCTTATGCCTCTAGGACGGTCATAGGAATACATGAATCCGAGCCTTCTATATCGTCTATTTCTGTACGCACGTCTTAACATTGGTTGAGAATAAGAAGGGAATATCATATGAGCCCTTCTGTACCTGCCAAAAAGAGTAGTATTCCAGTTTTTTCCAAAATATTTAAAAGGTATCCCTGAATCACCCTGTATGAGGTGGTTTATATTGCTTAGACAAATTCGTCTGATAATGGAGTAGTGGAGTCTCGGAAGTAAATAAGAGGCCGCTTTTAAAAATCCACTAACCGTACCAAGTTTTGAAAGATATTTCTTCCAGCGTGGTTTATTTCTCAGAGAACTGTTTTTTAAATCAAGACGTAAATAAATCACTCTTTTTCTTTCACCTTTTGGAGTTATAAAGTCAATAGCAATTCTTTTATGAAAAAGATGATTATTGATTTTAGTAAAAACAAGCTTACTGCTGCTATTAATTTCTACTTTATGTACAGCCACCGGTCTTATTCCAAGCCAGCCCATTTGAGCCAGAATATGAGAAACTGTTCCGGTAAAAGGTGATTTTTCGATATATTTTCTCATTCCGTAAGTTCTATAAAAGTTATAGTTTACAATCATTCTGAATCCGCGGATCATCATATTAAGACCGCGTTTAAATCTGCTTCTGCTCATCATGGGAAGGTCAGGAACCCTGCCGGCATGTTCAAGCCCTATCATTAAGTAGGTTTTAACATTCGGATAAAAGTTATAAACATTTATAAAATCAGCTCCGGCAAAAGGGTAAAAGCAAAAATCAGCATTGTGATTTTTCATCCATTTCCTTCTCCATCTTTTTACAGCCCTGGTTGTAATTCTGCTATACTTGTTCTTATACGCAGCCATTCTTCTTTTGAAACTTCGGTATTCTTTTCTAAATGTAAGACGGTATAACTTACTTCCCCTTGATACGTGCTTCCCTGCAAGAAACCTTGATAAATCAGTAAGATAACTTTGTGTTATAGGGGCAGCAGACAATCTCATTGTTGAAATAAAAATAAAAATCAGAATTATAAAGCTGTATGATTTTTTCAAAATGATTCTCCTTAATAATATAAGCAACAATTTAAATTGCTTAAGTAGTCTAAACAAAATCTGAGGGGTAAAACTAAAAAATTTTTACGCTCTGTTAAAGAAATTCTTTCAAATATGTAAAGAATTCTATTTTATCATTTTTTCGACACGGATTTGAATGTTTTGTTTGTAGTGTAAATTTAACAGGCTTTTTCCTGATTGATATTGTAGATTCTTTGAGGGATAAAAAGATGATTTATACTGATTTTTCTACTTTAAAATAATTAAAATTTTCTTTTACACCAGTTCATTTTTATATTAATT
>JAGLSM010000314.1 GCA_023135745.1 Spirochaetota bacterium
TAATTTTCTACAGTATAATTTCTATTCATTTTTTTAAGTACTTCATTATCACCTGACTGAAGAGGAAGATGCAGCTGTTTTGCAAGACATGAATATTTGGAAATTACTTCGAGTACTTCATCATTCATGTCTCGCGGATGTGGTGAAGTAAAATAAACCCAGAAAGCATTGCCTCTTGAATTACCATATTCACCAATTTTCTTTAAAAGCTCGTGAAAACTAATTTCATTTCCTTTTTTATCCAGACCCTAAGAATTGACATTCTGTCCAAGAAGTGTAATCGACTTGTACCCTGCCTCAACAAGAGACTCAAGCTCATTGATAATCTCATCGGATGATCTTGATACCTCACGGCCTCTTGTATAAGGAACCGCGCAATATGTACAGAATTTATCGCAACCGTTTTGTATTGGAATAAAAGCTTCAAATGATGAATTATATCTGGGTTTTATATCCCAGAATCCTTCATCAAAATTATCTACTCCGGAAGGAATAAAAATATCTGAAGAGCTATTTTTTTGTAAGTCAATAGCCGCCGGAATTACTACACCATAATGATTAATAATTTCAGGAATTTTATTTATGTCAGTCATACGGAAAACGAAATCAAAAAGTTTCAGGAATTTCTTTTCATCTTCCTCCAGAATACATCCGGACACAAATGTTAGAAGAGATCTTTTATTCTTCCACCTGTTCCATTTTGCGATTCTTCCATAGACCCTGTCAATGGCTCTCTGACGTACAGAACAGGCTACAATTCCCAGCAGATCAGCCTCTTCTTCATTGTCCGTATATTTATAATCCATAGCTTCAATTACAGATGATATTCTTTCCGAGTCAGACTTATTCATCTGACACCCAAGCGGTATTAAACAGTATTTCATGATTTAAATTTAGAATTTTTAGTATGTTAAGTCAAATAAAGGTTTTGGGTAGGATAGGAACACGGATTTAGCTGATTAATACGGATTTTCGCAGATAGATTTAATTTAGATGCAAACTAAACAGGTACAGGGCATTCCAGGTTAATTCTCGAAGATAACCATTTTATTTTTTTTGATACCGGCTAACATCTACTAAAATGAAGTTCATGATTTAACTGAGTTTTAATCCGGTTAATTCAAAATCCAACAAATCCAAGTCCTGATTTACTCATGAATTATTTAAATACCTTGAAAAAAATCCGCGTAAATCTATTTTTAAATCCGCGTCATCCGCGTCCCTATCTCTTAATTAGTATTTAGATCACTCAATCAGCAATTCAAGATCATTTCGTTTTTCAAGATAAAGGACAAAATCATCTTCCTCAAGATTGTCAGCTCTATCTGCTTCTTCGGGAGTTTGAACTACCGCGTCAAAATCAGCCTCAGTATCCTTTGCAAGATCCGGCGTTATAAGCCGGCCTCTTACGTGAGAGTCTTTTCTGACTTCTATTTTTTCTGAAGCTCTGATTGTTCCATCACTTTTTCCGCTTATTATTATTCCTGCCGCATTGATTGATCCATCAAAATCACCTTTATTATCAATGTAAACAACACCGTTAACATTTATGTTCCCGGAATATTTACAGCTGATTTTTATATTATTATAATCACCATCAGTCTTGTCAATATCCCCATTTATCTCTTTATCCTTATTAAAAGTATAAAATTTTGTGCCGTACTTTTCGTAGAATCTTTCTGTTGATTTAGCTGAAGACATATAGTCCTCCTTTTTTTACATTATAGCAAAAAATATTGATTTTGTCATTATATAAAAATTGGAAAGATAGAAACACGAATCCAGCTGATTGATACGGATTTTCACGGATCTAATTTTTTATATTTTTATTTTAAAGGAATAGATTATTTCTTTTCCTGTTGTTCCTTTTTTTCTTCAGGACTTAATAATTTCTTGATTGCGTCCAGACGACCCAAAACTAAATGTGCTGATAAACTTATCACAAAAATAACAAAGCTTAATAAGCCGACAGTTTGCTGCATAACACTTTTAGCTTCCGCAAAACTGGAAATTCCAAAAATCAGTGACACTATAGAAAGAATTGCTAATAACTGCATATTGTATCTCCTTAAATTTTTTATTGTTTCTCAATCATTTCATTGCCCCTTTACGATATAAACAGCATACTTAATATTATATATTCTGTCAAGAATAAGATTACACTGTGCAATATCTAATATTTAAGAACCTTATTGTATTAAGCAGTCAATTTTATTAAGTAGTTCAAAGCTCTTTACCACAATAACGACAGACCGTTGCCTCACTTTTGATTATTTCAGCACAATATGGACACTTCTTATTTTGCCCTGAAGAAACTTTATTTTCTTTTACTTTATCTCTATTCTCTACTGAAACCAATGCTACTATTATACCAATTAATGGACTTAGTAATATTGACAGCAGGAATGATACTTAAAATTAGCCATATTATTATTATTTCCATAATATTTCCTTTTTGAAATAGTTTGAATAATAAATATCCCTGTTTGGGATATTCAAATATAGGATATATAAAAATGCAATGGAAAAATCAATGTTCACAAACGAATATGAAATATTTCTTAAAAAACTTAAAAAAGCAAGGCTTGAAGCAAATTTGACTCAAGTTGAAGTATCCAGGATATTAGAGTGTCATCAGTCATATATTTCCAAATCAGAATCAGGAGAAAGACGGGTTGATTTTGTTGAATTAGTAAGATTTAGCAAAATCTATAAGAAACCGCTTGATTACTTTAAGGGATAAAAAATAGATCCGCGAAAATCTATTTTAAATCCGCGTCACTTCGAGAACCTCAGTACAAGCATCTGCGTTATTATCCTATACAGAATAGAAGGCTGATTTTACGGATAATAGCAGATTTTTCACG
>JAGLSM010000315.1 GCA_023135745.1 Spirochaetota bacterium
GCGGAGTTAACTGCTTAATCATGTTTTTTTTTAATACTGACTCAAAATTATTATTAATCTCTTTATTTCTAAATCTTACGATAAAAAAAACAACTTAAATAAGTTCCAAAAAAATGCTCTAAATTAATTTTCAACGTTCCCCTTCCCTTCAAGGGAAGGGATAGGGTTAGGTAGGGTATAAGAATACTTTTTTTACCATAATCAAGCTGCATCAGTTGAGTGGTTGTGTTGAAGCCGTGCACGGCCCCGATAACAGCCTCTATTAAAAAACTACACGCTGAGAACGTCTATGTTTGAGAGTTGTGTATCTTTTGGGGTCTAATTTTTTGCGGTATCTTCTGATTTCAAAATGAAGATGAGGACCTGTAGAATATCCTGATGATCCGACTCTTCCGATTATTTTACCCATTGAGATTTTCATCCCTTTTTTGACATTAATTCTTCTAAGATGACCGTAAAATGTCTTAAACCCAAAGGCATGCGAAATAACAATAAGCCTGCCGTAACCACCTGCCCATCCTGTAAATTCTACAACCCCGTCATGAGCCGAATATACCGGTGTATTATACGGCGCCGGCATATCGATACCTCCGTGAAAAGCCATCCTTCCGGTTTTTGGGTCTTTTCTTATACCGAATGCTGAAGAAATTGAGGAAGACCTTAGAGGGTTTGAAAATGCTGTCCCATAAAAAAGGGCCTGTTCAAGCGGACTCATTATTGCTCCGGGAATAAACAGCCATCTTCCGGCAGACAGCCATGTTCCGTAAAAATTATTGAACCTCTGTATATCTTTTATCCTGCTGCCGTACTTTCTTGAAAGGTACCGCAGACTGCATCCCTTGCGTGTTTTATATATTATTCCCTGAAAATTCGGTATAATCAGCTTCCGCCCTTGTTTTACAGCATAAAAAAAATCAATTCCGCTGGAACTTGCTATACTGTCAACAGATATGCCTAGTTTTGAAGAAATTGTATGCAGATTTTCATTTTCTTTAAGATAGTACTCCGCGAATTTCAGTTTTTTAAATGGAAAAACCCGGTAATATCTGCCTCTGTATCTTTTTGAAAAGGCAATCTTCTTTTTAAATTCCGTATAATTATAATCACTGTGATTCAGAACATATATACGGCATAGATCATACCTGTTTTCCGCAGAAAATCCGGGAATGACAAAAATAAGCAATAGTAATAATAAAGCATGTCTCATAGTTATATTTCGGTAAAGTTTAGTGACTCATTAAGATTTGACTTATATATTATTTGATATAAAATAAAGCTCTACTTGGAGAAATCTTGAAAATGTTAGACTGTCAACGAGAAACATAGAAAAGCCGTTTCAGCAGAAGGATTTAAAATGAATGTGATTTCCAGTTTGGGGAAGAAAGGTATAGATTATATAAACTATATATTTGATCTTGCCGAGCTCTTCTGGAAAGCCGTACTTGTTTTCATAAAACCCCATAACTACGGCAGAAAAGTCGTATGGAGAAACACATTTAAACAAATTCTATTTACAGGTGTAAACGGCCTGACAATAATTGCGACTGTATCTGTCTTTTTGGGAATGGTTATTATAATTCAGCTTTACACGATTTTACCTGCGCTTGGCGGCGGAAAAATGATAGCGCCTATTCTCATCCTTGTGATAATCAGAGAATTAGGTCCCATATTGACAGCTTTTATAGTAATAGGAAGATCCGGTACGGCCCTTTCCACAGAACTGGGAAATATGAAGGTTTCTCATGAAGTAGATGCCTTAAAATCCATCGGTATCGACCCCATACGTTACCTTGTAGCCCCAAGAGTTTTCGGAATGGTTATTTCAATGATCTTTCTTGGTATATATTTTGATATAATAGGTATTCTCGGAGGATTTATAGTAGCGCAGCTGCAGATATCTCTGCCATGGGACGTATTTGCCAATAATCTGTTTAATACTCTCAGTATCCAGGATATTTACATCGGTCTTGTAAAAAATGTATTTTTCGGTCTTGCAATTGGTGTCGTAAGCTGTTATCACGGACTTCAGGTAAAACTGGCAAGTACTGAAGTTCCGCAAAGAACAACAAAAGCTGTTGTTAGTTCTATTTCATTTTGCTTTTTTTTTAATGCTGTGTTCACTGCAGCTTTTTATATTTAGGGGAAAAAATGCCGGATATTATCGAATTACAAAATGTCTGTCTGAGTCTGGACCATATTACAGTCCTTGATAATGTTAATCTTGTTATTCATCCCGCGGAAACTGTTTGTATTATGGGTGCAAGCGGTTCAGGTAAAACAATGCTCCTGAAAATCATGGCAGGTCTCGAAACTCCCAAGCGCGGGAGGGTCATGTATAACAGAACCAACTTTTATCATACTTCTGAAAAAAAATATCTTGAGATTCAAAAAAAGACGGGTTTTGTTTTTGAAGATTCAGCATTGATTTCAAATATGAATGTTTTTGAAAATATTGCTCTTCCTCTGCGATACCATCTAAAATTAAAGGAAAATCAAATAATAAAAACGGTTGAGTCTCTGCTTGAAAATTTTGACTTAATGGACTGCAGAAATCACAGACCCGCGATACTATCGTCCGGAAAAAGAAAACTGGTTTCTATCGCAAGAGCAATCGTGCTCGACCCTGAAATAATATTTTATGATAATCCTTTTTCACACATTGACAAAATATCAATGGAAAGAGCTTTTTCAATAATTAATTCCAGAATAGAAAGCAAAACCATAACCTCAGTAATAGTAACAACTGATTTTGAATTTGCGAAACGAATTGCTGATAAACTTGTTATAATGTATGATGGTAAAATCATTGACTCAGGAACAATAAGTGAAATTCTTGCAAGCGATAATCA
>JAGLSM010000316.1 GCA_023135745.1 Spirochaetota bacterium
CCAATAAGAACGCCGGAGGTTTATCCCGGACACGGATATCACCTTGACTGGACAAAACTTGGCAATGATTCTGAAACTGAATGGAAAAAATATATTCATTTTGACTGGCGTAAAATGCGGCTGCAGTATTCTCCAATAAAAAGAAGGATATATAAAAGAAAAAAATATCCGGAACTGGATATCTTTACAAAGCACTATGGACCCTTACCTCATGCAAACCCTTTGGTGAATAAGAGACTTTCGCATTTACGCCGCACAAAAAGGAAAATCCAAAAGAAATATCCCGGTAGAAAACGGCGTATCAGCCGTAGAATACGGCGTAACAAACCCCCAATAAACCGCAGGCAACGGCATGTAAAAAGAAAGCCTGTTCGAAGAAGACACAACAGATATAGAGGTCCAATTACTCGGAATAGAAGAACCAATCGGCTTAAAAGACCTGTAAGAAGACGCCGGATACGTAGAGTTAGACAACGAAAAAGACTTAAAAATAGACAATATTATGAAACCCGTGTCCGTGCAGCAAGAGGAAGATGCAGTAGTTTGAAGGTTCGTTTAAAAAGTCTTAAAAAAAAGAAATATGTTTCTCCGGGAGATATATACGAGTTGCATAAAAAAATATCTATTCCATTTGCCTGTCTGATTTTTACAATTATTGGAGCTCCGCTAGGGATGTTTTCGAGAAGAAGCGGTAAAGGGATGGGTTTTGGTTATGGTATTATTGTTGTTATTGTTTATTATTTTATGTTATTGTTAGGGCAGGGGTGGGTTAGCAACAGGACTCTTGGTCCGGTTTTTGCTGCCTGGATGCCTGATTTGTTTTTGGGAGTTATAGGAATAATGCTTATTTATAAAAAGCTTACTGAATAATTTTACGGGGAAATCGATGTCTCTTCATAAGAGGAATACACTAAAGTTTCTTATTCTAGACAGATATATACTGTTTGAATTTATAAAGGCCTTTATAGGCTCATCTATCCTTTTTGTTATGATAATCCTTCTTTTCAGTATGATAAGAGAAGTAGGGTATTTTTTACAGCATAACGTAAAATTTATAACTGTATTTGAACTTTATTTTTATAAATCATTTCTTATGTTTACTTCGGTTGCTCCGGCATGCTGCCTTTTTGCCGCAGTTTTCAGTATAAACAAGCTTGCCAAAAACAATGAATTGATGGCCATTATTAATTCCGGAATGAGTATTTACAGACTAACTGCTTCTACAATAATATTCGGTTTTATTTTCAGTATCGCATTGGTTTATGTAAATGACTGGGTGGTTTTTCCTTCAGAAAGAAAATCAAAATATCTGTCCGATGTAATAAGAAGAAGACATTATAAATCAAGGAAAAATCAGCGTGATTTAAAGATATGGGGATCCAATAAGTTGTTTTTCAAGGCATTTTCCTATAATCATGCGAGACGTGAATTAAAAAAACTCATCATTTTAAAACGCCGTGAAAAAGATCCTAAAAGCAAAATGACAGAATATCAGTCCAAACTCCTTCTTCAAAAGAAAATATCTGAATTTACCAATGAGCGTAAACTAATAAAGAATACTAATCAAAAAATCACTAATGAAACTCAGCCTGTTACTAATCAGTCTCTTAGTAACAGGATCTTTCTAAAAAAAACAAATATTATTATGCCTACATTTGACGCGGATTTTTTAAAAGACATACGTACAATTCAGGATAAGGAAGTCTGGTTATTCAGAATAGATGCAGAAAGCGCGAGATATGACAAAAATAAAAAAGGCTGGTATTTATACAACGGGAGAATAAGGAAATATCTCAATAAAAGAGAGATAATAATTTCCTTTAAAAAACGTTTTTTTCCTTTAAAGGAAAAGCCTTATGACTTTTCCAGGGACTGGGTTAATGTACATTCAATGACTACTGAGGAAGCAAGAAATTATATACAAAAACTTAAGAAGGCGGGAAAACCTCACCGTAAAGAGCTTGTAGAATACTACTTAAAGTATTCCTTTCCTATGATTAGTTTTGTTATCCTTATTATTGGGATTTCATTTGGGGGGTTTTCACCAAAATCTGTTATAGTATTGAGTTTTTTTATTTCAGTTTGTATATACTTGATATATTATACTTTTGTTGCTTTTGGCCTTTCATTGTCAAAAACGGGAATAATGCACCCTGCTCTTGGGGCCTGGATGGGTAATATTGTATTTTTTACTATTGGGATATTTCTATTAATTTTTAGAAAGACCTAGAAAAGATTGAAAAGGAAAGAGGGAACCATGAAAAAGATTATTTCTATTATAATTATTATACTTATCGGGATTATAAGTATATATGCTGATTCAGACAGAATTGAAAAGGTATTTAATTATCCTAATCCTTATAATCCGCTTTTAGGTACAGAGACAACAATTGTTATAAAATATGTCAATAATTCCGGTATTAGCTCTTTAAGTTATTATCTATTTATATACAATTTGCTTGGAGATAAGGTCCTCGTAAGAAAACTGACCTCAACTGTAAATACCGGAACGAATACTATTAAAGAGACGTGGAGCGGTAAAAATGATGAAGGAAAGCTTGTCGCCCCCGGTTTATACTACATAAAAATAATAACTGACACAGGGGCTGTTTCCAGCACTAACTCTGTTTCCATTCAGACGGACGCGGCATTTGGAAAAATGCTGATTAAATACTAAGCTCATTAAATCAAGAGGGAAAAAATGAAAAAAAAATATTCTTTAATAATTATAAATATTCTTTTAATTATTCTGCTAACGACATATGTAAACGCTGATTTAAGTACCGAACTGGATATACCCGGGGACGCAGGTTATCCGGCGGCTTTTTTATATCTGCCTGTAGGAGC
>JAGLSM010000317.1 GCA_023135745.1 Spirochaetota bacterium
GCTATTCTATTAAATGTTAAAGCTGTTGTTATTGCCACTGTGATTAATATAATCACAATTGTTTCAGCAGGTTTGCTTAAAAATCAAGGAATTATAAAATGGAATCATTGGGTTTCATTTGATTTAATAAACTGGTTTGCAACCTGTCTAAGTTTTCTATTTATTAACGCTCTTGTTGTTGTGGCTGTTATTATTTTAATGCGTGGTCTTGAGATTATTTTAGCACATGAAAAAAAGATTAAAGAGACCCTTAAAAAAGAAAAAATACACCTTGTGAAAATGAATAAGAAAATCAAACTGGAAAAAAATGAGCGGAAGAAGGTTGAGCATAATTATATAGAGAGTGAACAGAAGTATTATCATACAATGGATGCCGCGTTAGTCGGCATTTACGTAATACAGGATATGGTATTTAGTTATGTGAATCCTGAGATGGCGCGCATGTTTGGATATGTTCCTGATGATATGATTGATAAGATGAGTCCTCCTGATTTGCTGGTACCTGAAGAACGGGAGATTGTCCGGGAAAACCTTAAGAGAAGGGCCAAAGGTGAAGAAGGCAAACCATATGAAGTAAACTGTTTGCGGAAAGACGGTTCAAAATTCACGGCATTAGTCTGGGGAAAAGTTATTACTTATAAAGACAGGCCTGCAAGCGTTGGAACCTTGTTCGATATATCAGAACGTAAAAAACTTGAATTACAGCTTCTGCATACTCAAAAAATAGATGCTATAGGAACCCTGGCCGGAGGCATTGCTCATGATTTCAATAATATTCTAACGGCAATCATTCTTTATACGGAATTAAGTATGCAGCGTCTTCCTGAAGAGAACCGTTCCAAAAATGATATGAACCAGGTACTTAAATCTGCTCATCGTGCTAAAGATCTTGTAAGTCAGATTCTTTCATTCAGCAGAAAAGGTGATGGATATGGTGAAATAATCAAAATCTCTGATGTAATTACTGAAAGTATAAAAATGATTCGTTCTGTTATTCCTGCGTCAATTGAAATGATTGCAGATATCAGGAGTGATTCAGGAAGAATAAAAGCCAATCAGACTCATATTAATCAAATAATGATGAATATATGTATTAATGCTTCACAGGCGATGTATGCTCAGCAGGGTGTATTAACCATTAAGCTTGATGAGGTTGTAATTAAAAAGAAACAGATCAGTAGCCTTAATCGGGGAAAATATGCCTGTTTAACTATTTCAGATACAGGGTATGGTATGGAGAAGGATGTACTTGAAAAAATATTTGATCCTTTTTTTACGACAAAGAAAACGGGAGAAGGGACAGGAATGGGCCTTTCTATAGTTTATGGAATTGTAGGCGGATACAAAGGAAGCATTACGGTAGACAGTAAGCCTGAAATTGGTTCTACTTTTAAAATTTATCTGCCTTTATTAAAGGATTATAAAGAGGGTTCTGAAAATAAAGATAATGAAAGTTTTGCCAGAGGGACTGAAAGTATACTTTTAATTGATGATGAAAAGGATGTTGTAGATGTAGGCGGGCAAATTCTAACACATCTCGGCTATAAAGTTGTAATTCAAACTAATTCCCGTAAGGGCCTGGAAATATTCAAGAAGAATCCTGAAAAATTTGATTTGATTATTACCGATATGACAATGCCTCATAAAAATGGTGATGATCTCGCCAAAGAAGCTCTTGTAATCTGTCCTGAAATACCAATAATTATTTGTACAGGTTTTAGTGATGTAATTAATGAAAAAAAATCAAAAGCTTTAGGGATTAGGGCATTTTTACGTAAACCTTATACAATAAAAGAAATTTCCGACTTGGTTAATAAGATACTTCATTAAGCTTTTTGTCCCGATGCAATAGATCGGACAAAAAGCTTAATAATATAAATTATAGCAGGGATGCTGCATAACCTAATTTTTTTGAAAATGCAAATTCTCCTTCGGAGTTGCTTCGCAAACGTATTTAATTAATTAACCAAACAAGCATGCTTGTTGATGTATATTTATTGGGATATTGAACCATTTGGTACTCAAACAGTGCATTTTTCAAAAAAATTAGGTTATGCAGCTGATGTAAATTTATATGATGCTTTGTTTATTAGTTTGTGCAATAGGTTTTTAACTAACCATGAAAGTTTGGTTTTTAGAGGTGATCATATAAAAATTATTTTTGATTGAGGGTGCCTTTTCTGATTACTTCATATTTACCGTTGTCAGTGTCTAGTTTATAAATACTGAAGTTTGTATTGATGTCAAAATTATTATAATGAACTGCAAAATTTAAAGAGGCTGATCCTTCAGAACCGCTTTCAACTCTATGAAACACACCGCGCGGCCATACAAGCATAGCGGGGCCGTCAAATATTATTTCTCCGTCATGTTCAATTTTATCGGACTTTACTTTAAAGAATTCTACTTTCCCGTGTTTTTTAGTATATAGATCAACATAACGTGTACCAAAAAGGACAATCAGATTATCATCCTGGCCCGGATGCATATACCATGGGCGCTTTACTCCGGCAACAGATCCGGGAGAAATGGCGCCTTTTTTATGTATGACTCTGTCCATTGAGCTTATTTTAGGAAGGAGGCTGGCTGGTATGAGATCAAAGTTTACGCCTTCAGTTTTTCTAAAAATATCAAGTGGGATTATTTCGTAGAGCCCGTCAATACCTTTGAACATATTCTCCTCCGGGTGATATAATTATTGTCTAAAATAGAAGTGTTTTTCAACAAAGTCAAAGCAATCTATTTTAAAAAACGTTCAATTTTATTTTGATCAAATCCTATTATTGGCCGTCCATTAATGAGGATAACAGGAACTTGCAATCCGGCAGCACACCTGA
>JAGLSM010000318.1 GCA_023135745.1 Spirochaetota bacterium
TCAACAGTACTCTTCCCTTCGAGGGAAGGGATAGGGTTAGGTGGTTGAGAACAACACTATGTAACTGACGTTACTCTACTCTTTTCTTACATGAAGGCGGAGCTCAATATCAGAAAGAGGAAGTTTAACGATTTTTGAAATTTGAGGTATATTCATTCCTGTATCATACATCTTGAATATTTTTTCATTGAGATTCCGTTCCGAAGGTGACTTCGAAGGTACTAATTTAACATTTTTGTTTGATTTATACGTTGTATTGTGTGTCTGTGATGTAGATGCTCCAATATTAAAAAAGCGGTCAATTTTACTGGAAAGTCCTGAAAGGTCTTCTATTCTTATATCTGCTTGAGATGACATATCCTTCAGTCTGGTTTCCATTGAATTGAGTTTTTCCTGTCCCAGAGTTATCTGGTTAATTCTTTTTTCTACATCCACAAGCATAGAGCCCATGTGATCAAATTTACTCAGGATTGTTGATATTTTGGCTTCATTTTCCCTGAATGATCTGGTCTTTTTGTCGAGCTGTTCTATTTGTCTGGATATTGTATCCTTGTTGGAGTCAATCTCTGAAAAAGATGATTTAATAAGTTCCATTTTTTTGTCAATTTTGTCCACGTAATTGTCAGCTTTGCGGAACCTGTTGAAAGCTTTAGTCAGCTTCACATCTTTAAGGGCAAGATCATCAAGATTCAGCTTTAGATTTTCGTTCATATGCTGCAGGTTTTTTATTCTTTCTTCTACAGGTTTAATTAATGAATTGGCCTGTAATACTTTTTCAAGTTTCATGTCGAGTTTGCCTGAATTTGAATTTATCGTCTCAATTTTATTTTCTACTGATATCAGGCTGTCTTTTTGTTTTGTTATATTTTCAAATAAAACATGTATTTGATCTTCTTCTTTTTGAATTTTATCTATTTCTTTCTGCAATTGAAGCAGGTCTCTTTTATCTGTCTTTAGATTGGTTATTTTTTCGTTGAGACTTGATATTTCAAGGTTTAGATTCTCGGCAAGTTTATCTGCTTTATCGAATACTTTTGTTTCTTTAACAAATGATTTGATTTTTTTATCAATGTCTTTAGCCTGGTTATTAAGAACTGAAAATTTCTCAGATGTAGAACTAATATTTTCTGTTTTAATTTGTTCCAGTTCATTTTCAAACGATGAAATACTTTTGGTGATTTCATGGCGTTTTAGTTCCAGTTCATTTTTTAGGACCTTATTTTTATTAGCCATGTTTTGATCGGTTTTTTCAATTAAATCTTCAAAAGACCGGTTAAATCTGTTAAGCCTTTCCTTACTTTGATTTATAAGGCGTGTTTCAAGTTCTCTTTTCTGCTCTTCCATTTTATTTTGCAGAGTATCCATTCTTTTAGATATTTCTTTTATCCTATCATCATGATGTAACTCTTCATTTTCGCGTATCTCTTCAAGTCTTTCATTAAAAAGATCTATTTTTTTGTGAAAATCCCTTTCGGTGTCCAGAAGTTGTTGTTGGAGGCCGTTGTTCTTTATATCAAGATCATTAACCAGGTTGTTATAGGATTGGGTGATCTGAGATTCCAGAGTTTTCATGGTATTTTGATTTTTATTCAGGTAGAGTTCAATCTTGCTTTCGACTTTTGATTTGAATTCCTTTTCAATTGCGGGCATGTTTTTTTCAAATTTGGTTAAATTTTCACGTATATAATTTATATTTTCAACTGATTTTTTTACATAGACCTCGTCCATTTTGATTTTTTCTGTCATTTGTTTGACATCTTTTAGTAAGAATTGGAGGTTTCCGATTTTGTTTTGTGTGTTTTCTACCATTTCCCGGGATAGATTGATATTCTCAATTCGTTCTTCCAGGATGCTGAGGTCGGAATTTATTCTGCCTTGTGTTATTGACGCTTTTTTCAGGACTAGATCCACATCAATCATCAGGTCTTTCAGGTCTCTTTTTTTTATGTCTGTCAGATCATGATAATCCTTCATTATACGATCTGAGAATTTTTTAATTTTATTGAGCTGCATTCTCTTGTAATCACGTTTTCTGAAAAAAAGAATGATTAGTATTGAAATTCCCAGAACAATGAAGTTGCCGGTTGTCAACATGGATTTCCCCCAGTTTTCAGTTATGGTATAATGAAAAATTGTCTATGTCAATTACTCACTTCATAAATTTACTTAGGAGTATAAAATGAGTAAAGACTATTAGAAGCTAAACGTCATATTTTAGATATTTGTTTAAATATCCTTATGTACTTTTTAAGTATGGATTCATACTCATATTTATTTAGAGAAGTTTTACACATTTTTTTAAGTTTATCACACTCATTTTTATTTTCAAGTAAATATTTTAATTCTTTGGATGCTTTGCCCGGATTGTATGGATTTACCATTTTGGCAAAACCCTTTGCAATCTCAGGATCAGCTATAATGTATAATTTCCCAGATCGCTTTGCTGATTTAACAAGAAACGAACTTTGACTCCTTACGCAATATGGAATTATATTGTCCGCTTTTAATGAAGTAAGTAGATTTCTTATATGAAGATTGCCATTAATTCTTATTTTCTTGGGAAGCCTTCTCTGGGCTTTGGGCGTTATACCAAAAATCTGTTGGATAATATCAGAGAATTCGGAACGCCTGACGACATTACCCTACTTTATCCAGGCAGCCTGCCGAATGACGTTTCTGAGGAATATGGGGATTTTAGAATTCTGGAAAGCATGGAAACTGATCGTTTTCTGTGGGCAGCCAATTTACCCCGCCTTTTTGATCTTTCTGCCTTTGATCTGCTGTATATTCCCTATAATACGCCGCCGCTGGGTGAGTTACCCTGTCCCTTTGT
>JAGLSM010000319.1 GCA_023135745.1 Spirochaetota bacterium
AGTTGTCTTATGTTTATTAAAATATGGTATCCGCCTGTGAAATAAACCGGTTTATACCAGTTTGGGAGAATGAAAATGAATAAATCAACTTTAATGAAAATGTCAAAAAAAGAACTTATTAATATTGCATCTGAATCCGGTATTAAGAAATCAATGGGAATGATTAAATCTGATTTGATAAAAGAAATATTGTCAGCCAGGAATATTGATTCCGGAGTCGGATTAATGCCTCCCAGGGCAGTTGATCAGGGAGGCGAAAATGTTGAAATCCGCGGAGAGAGCAAGAAGTTTGAAACGCAGAATTTAACACGGTTTATAGAGCCTGAATACCCAATTGATGAGGCAAGAGAGATTCCTCCCGGATATGGCGACACAAAAATAGTAGCAATGATACGTGATCCTTACTGGGCCTTTACATATTGGGAAATAAACCATGAAAAGAGGAAGGAACTGAGTATTCTTGGACAGCATTCGAGAAAGCTTTTTCTCAGAGTTTATGATGTAACGGATGTTAGATTCAACGGTTTTAATGCACATTCTTCATTTGATGTTGAAATTAACAATATGTCAAAATCATGGTATATTCAGCTGCCTGTTCCAAACCGGTCGTATTGTATTGATATTGCCTTTTTGGATAATGACGGTAACTACATACTAATAGCAAGGTCTAATACGATAGCTGCGCCAAGGGATGCTATTTCCGATAATATTGATCAGGATTGGATGTCTGCCAATGATGACGAAATGTACCGCCTGTCAGGAGGATACAAAGTTTCTGAGTGGATCGGCAGTGAAATGATAAGCAAGATGCTCTCAAATAATCTTTCTTCAGGAGCAGTGGCAAGTTCATCAAACAGACCTGTGAAATCCGAGAATAAAGACTTCCGGCTTGTTGTTAATACTGAGCTGATAGTATATGGAGCAACAGAGCCTGATGCGAAGGTAACTATTCAGGGTCATGATCTTAAACTCAGACCTGACGGTACCTTTACAGTACGCTTTGCTTTACCGGATGGACGTCAGGAAATACCTGTTAATGCTGTTAAATCTGACGGATCAATTGAAAGAAAGATTACTCCAGTCGTAGAAAAAAGTACAAAAATGGATATTGAATAAACTGTAAATAAAAGGATTTATAAATGGGTAAAAACATCAAGGGTTATCTTGCTTTGGTTCTGCATGCGCATCTGCCGTATGTAAGACATCCGGAGTATGAAGATTTTCTGGAAGAGGATTGGCTTTATGAGGCAATTACGGAAACCTATATTCCTCTGCTCAATGTTTTTGAAGGACTTGTAAGGGACGACATTGATTTTAGAATTACTATGTCCCTTACTCCGCCTCTTGTAAATATGTTCAGTGATCCGCTGCTTCAGAACAGATATCTTAAACACATAAACAGTCTGATTGAGCTCGCCAATAAAGAGGTTGAGCGTACCAGATGGATGCCTGAATTCCATGATACAGCGATAATGTACCGGGACAAGTTTGCAGGATGCCGTTATACATTTGAAGATGTCTATCGTAAAAACCTTATAAACGGTTTTAAAAAATTTCAGGATATGGGTAAACTGGAAATTATTACCTGCGGAGCTACGCACGGTTTTTTACCGTTAATGGATATTTGTCCAAATGCAGTCAGAGCTCAGGTACAGGTTGCCGCAAGGGATTACGAAAAGCACTTCGGCAGACCGCCTCGTGGTATATGGAACGGGGAATGCGGATATTATCCGGGGCTTGAAGATATTCTTAAGGAATCCAAGATCAAGTATTTTTTTGTTGATTCTCACGGTATCCTTCATGCTGATAAACGGCCGAAGTACGGTGTTTTTGCTCCATTATTCTGTCAAAATAAGGTGGCTGCATTCGGCAGGGATATTGAATCATCCAAGTCCGTATGGTCGGCAGAAGAAGGTTATCCGGGTGATTACAATTACCGGGAATTTTACAGGGATATAGGTTTTGATCTTGATTTTGACTATATAAAACCCTACATACATGGTTCCGGTCTCAGGGTAAATACAGGGATAAAATATTATAAAGTTACCGGACCCGGCATGCATAAGGAGCCGTATAACCGGCGTGTAGCAATTGATACAGCGGCAAGTCACGCAGGTAATTTCATGTTTAACAGGGAACAGCAGGTTGAGCATCTTAATGGAATTATGGATCGTCCTCCAATAATTGTTTCTCCATACGATGCTGAACTTTTTGGGCATTGGTGGTATGAAGGCCCTGATTTTATAAACTTTCTTATAAGAAAGATTTCATGTGACTCTCAGACGGTCGGATTAATCACTCCTTCGGAGTATCTTGAGAAATTTCCTGTAAACCAGGTTTCGACACCTTCTTTCTCCAGTTGGGGTAATAAAGGTTACGCAGAGGTCTGGCTGGAGGAATCCAACGACTGGGTTTACAGGCATATTCACAAGGCTTCGGAGAGAATGAACGAGATAGCCAACAATCATAAGGACTCTTCAGGTCTTCTAAAAAGGGCGCTTAACCAGGCTGTCAGAGAACTTCTCCTGGCGCAGAGTTCCGACTGGGCCTTTATAATGAAAACCAAAACCATGGTAGAGTATGCTTTAAAAAGAACAAAGGATCATATAAACAGATTTACAGATCTTTACTATGCCATTAAGAGTGGAAATATTGACGAGTCATGGCTCTCAGGGCTTGAATCAAAAGATAATGTTTTTGGGGATATTGATTTTCGGGTATATTGTGATTAATTGGATCGCTATATAAAGAGAATGGATAGAACACAGATTCGGATGATTCTGTGGAGTGAGAATCCCTATGTGTCAGGATAGTTGTCGCC
>JAGLSM010000032.1 GCA_023135745.1 Spirochaetota bacterium
TCAGTTTTTTTTCCGTCAGGGAGTGTTCCCGCGTACATCGGGCCGCCTGAGGCAAAAATTGTAGGAATATTGAGTCTTGCTGCGCCCATAAGCATTCCCGGAATTATTTTATCACAGTTTGGTATACAGTAAAGAGCGTCAAACATATGGGCATTGACCATTGATTCAATACAATCAGCAATAAGCTCACGTGAAGGAAGAGAGTACAGCATACCTTTATGTCCCATTGCAATTCCATCGTCAATCGCGATTGTGTTGAATACAAAAGGGACACCGCCGGCTTCTCTGATTGCTTCTTTTACAAACTGTCCGACTTTATCCAGGTGGATGTGTCCCGGAACAATATCGGTGTATGAATTGGCAATTCCAATAAATGGCTTGTCAAAATCTTCATCTTTAAGTCCGCACGCTCGAAGCAGTGAACGGTGTGGTGCTCGTTCTATACCGGCTTTTACTGTATCACTTCTCATTGTTTAACCTCTTTAGTTAATTTGTCTTTAATAGAATATAAGAATCCTTAAAGTATTAACAAAATAAAAAACTCGACTATGGGTTCTGTGGAAGTATAATGATAATTATTTTTCAATCTTTGAAAAAAATGGATGAAAGGTTGTGGTTTATAACATGGATCAATTCCTGGATAAGTTTTTTATTGTTTTTCATACAGTCATTATATTTTTCAATTTATTCGGCTGGATCTGGAAAAAAACGAGGAAATTGAATCTCATAAGTTTGTCAGCAACTGCCTTTTCATGGTTTTTTCTCGGCATCTGGTACGGCTTTGGATTTTGTTTCTGCACGCAGTGGCATTGGCAGGTTCGAATGAGGCTTGGTATGACAGATATGCCGAATTCTTATGTGAAGTTTCTTATTGATGAAATAACAGGGCTGGATGTTCACGCGGGATTTGTAGATACTATGACACTGGTTTTTTTTCTGCTGGCTTTAGCTGTTTCAATTATTGTGAATGTCAGGGCCCGGAAATAACTTGTGATTTTTTATTAAAAATATGTTGTAAGTGTTTATTTTAAAAGGTACAGTAAGATTAATGGTTTCCTCGAAGATATAGCATCTCAGATAGAAGGGTGAAGGAAATTTAATATGAAAACACTTATTGTTGAAGATGATTTTACCAGCCGTCTTTTCCTGCAGGAGGTTCTTAAAGAATTTGGTGAAATACATCTTGCCGTTAATGGACAGGAAGGATTAACCGCATTCCAGGAGGCCCTTAATCAAGGGAAGCCTTATAACCTGATATGCCTGGACATTATGATGCCGGAGATGAGCTGCTTAAAGCGATACGTGAAGCAGAAACAACATCCGGGATAATTCATGATAAACAAACAAAAATAATAATGACCACCGCTTTGTACGATTTTGAAACCGTGATGGATGCTTATTCCGGTCTCTGCGATGCTTATCTATGCAAGCCTATCCGGAAAGACAGGCTGTTCGAGGAACTTGAAAAAATAGGTTTAAAATCAAAAAAATAGACTAATTTCTACTTAATTTTCTTAACCCTTTTTAATTATATCAGCCTTGCCTCTTGCAACTATAAATTCATCAGGAGACTTGTCTGTATATAGTTTTAATACATCGAAGTGTTTTAACAGGGAGCTGTGCATGTTGTGTGCTATTTTCCGCAATGTAGGATGAACAGTTGATCCGCTTCTAAGTTCTGTAACATAGACTGCTTCCGGAAGACCATATGTAAGTTTGCATGAGCATAAATAGCCCATAGCGTAATAGTACTGTTTTACTTCCGTGGAAGTATCCAGGGTGGATATTCTCTGCGTTTGTTTTTTTATTAATTCATCAGCTTTTAAACGTATTTCAGGGGGAAGCTGGTCCAGATACCATGGTTCAAATCCATGCATTCCTGTTACAAGAGGCATTCGGCATATCCCGTTGCGGTGTCTCTGAAGATCGCGGAATGATCCGTAGTCCATAACAAATGAAAAATTGATATTACCCAATTCTGCCAGAAATCCGGGAAGTTCAGTTTTTACAGGTCGTTCCAGGATCAATTTTTTATACCTGTGCAGAATTTCAGGTTTTATAGTTGTATTCATAGCAAATTTTTTATCATTCCTCGGAGCATAGTATGAATATTCGGTTGTTGAGTATTTGCGGTAATTTTCCTGTTCTTCATAGAGTTTGTAGTTGAAGGAACTTGGATATTTATGTTTAAGTTTTTCCAGAAGATTTTCTGCAATATTTCTAATCTCTTCAAGAGGGTGGTACCGCATATTTGACAATTTATCCCAAACTTGCCGGAGGTTTGTGTGCCAGCTTAACTGGGTAGAGACTCCCGCAGGAAGAAATGCTCTTAGAATATCAAATGTTCTTGCAAGAATGGCTTTATCGTAAATGATTTGTTTTTCTTTATCTTTTTTTGGGCAGCGTTTTTTCAGGTTTTCACTTACAGGAACGAGGCTGTCTTTATAGAAGTTCATCCAGGCTTTCTGAATATCAGCTGATTCATCGGAGCCGACAGGATCAATGAGCGGTTGTTTTGAAAAATCAATATATCTTGAGCTTGTCTGCTGTCCTGAGTACAGCGGCCAATCCTGAATTGCTTTTGCGGCGAGTTCAGAGACGTGTTCTATGAAGATTGTAGTTGTTCCGCAGTCTCCAATGGATTTATGATTGTATCCCACATAATAGGTTTCCATGAATTTTCCGGAGCCTGTTTGACGGACCTTATCGGCGTGTTCCTTTACACTTTTTGGGGAACGGCTGTACAGGGCCTGAAGCATTGCTGTATCTTCAGGGGAAAATTCATCAAAAATAAATATATCATGCATGAGTAATTGCTCCGTCTGTTTGTGTTTTGAAAGTTAATTTTCCTGAACCACTTCTTTAACTTCAGGAATGTCCATTTTCAGGCTTCTTTCAATACCCATTTTTAGAGTCATTTGACTCATCGGGCAGTCTCCGCAGGCGCCTGTTAGTTTTACTTTTACAATGCCATCATCCGTAACATCAACAAGTTCAACATCACCCCCATCGGCTTGAAGGGAAGGTCTTATTTTTTTTAATGCTTCTTCTACTTTTTCTCTCATTTTATTTGTCCTTTCATATCTTTTTACTCATAATCCGGATAGATTTAATTCTTAATGTCTCCTGTATAATATATGAAAATTCTAAATACTATGGTATAGTGATGTAAAATTTATTATCCACGATTTTCTTTCAAAATACAGTGCAAAAAGCTCTTTACTTAAAACCACGATAGGTTTATAATGATGTTGCTAGTATAAATGGGGGATGTTTATGGCTCATAAAGGTGAATTCCTTGCCGGGATAAACAAAAAGGATCCTGAGGGTATTAATAATGATGGTGGAAAACCTTACAGGGTCTTGATTATTGATGATTCTTCGGCGATGAGACGGCTTTTGTCACAAATTTTTAAGTCCGAGGCGTTTGATGTAGTTGGTGAAGGATCAAATGGGGAAGAGGCTATCAGCAAATATAAGGAGCTCAAACCCGACATTATTACTCTTGATATACATATGCCGGTAATGGACGGGATGACCGCGTTACAGAAAATTCTTGATTTTGACTCATCTGCCAGGATTGTTATGTTGACAAGTGATCAGGAACAACAGAATGTGTTAAACGCTATCTCTATGGGAGCCAAAGACTATATCATCAAACCACCAGAAAGAGCAGTAGTTTTACAAAAAATTAAAAAGAGTTTACAATAATTTTCTTTACTTTTTTGTAAATAACGCCGTTTATTAAATAAAAAAGCCGGTCTTTATGAATTTTTCTAATCCTGTATTTATACCTCTTGGTCTTATTATAGCTACAATTCTCTTTCTTATTATTAAGATGCTGTTTTTCAGGAACCGATTTGGTTTAGCTGCTGAGTTAATAAAAGGCGGTAAAATTGAAGAGGCACTTAATATTCTGTTAAAAGAGGAATCAAAAGGCCATCCCAGTCCAAAACTCCATTATCTGCTTGGTGAATGTTATTACAGGTTTGAAGTATATGAAAAGTCTCTTAGTGAATATGTCAAGCTGATAAAACTGGGTAAATTTGACGGGATGATAAAAGAAATTACGGTCAGGGAAAAAATCGCTTCTATCTACTTAAAATATAATCGTTTGGAAGATGCCCAGCGAGAATTGTTATTGATACTCCGTAAAGTCCCCGAGAATGTGAAATATCTATTTATCGTTGCAAAAATATATTATGAAAGAAATTTTAGCGAAGATGCTTTCAACTATTTTGAACAGGTTTTAAAAGCAGAACCTGAACATTCTGAAGCGTTGTATTATTTCGGGATGATTCTTTATAATAGAAAAGCTTTAAATGAGTCTCTGGAGTATTTTAAAAGAAGTGCGGATGCTGATTCATCCAATAAGAAACCGCATTATTATATCGGGATGATTATGTACCAGCAGAAGAATTATGATATGGCGATAAAGGAGTTTGATACAGCCATATATGATCAGGAATTTAGAGCTAAGGCTCAGGTTCAAAAAGGGATTGCCCAACTTGATAAAAATGACGTAACTCAGGCAATGATAAGCCTTCAAAGGGCTGTTGAATACTCTAAAGACACGGATATCCAGGCTCTTTTATATTCAAGATACTATCTTGGCAATTGTTATCTAGTGACTAAAGATATTCAGGGAGCTGTAGACCAATGGATGGAAATACAAAAGATTAAACCTAATTTTCTTGATGTTGAGCAGAAGCTGCAAAGTTTTAAGGAATATGTTATAGATGATTTTATTATGGATCTTAGAATATCGAATAATGATGCTTTTCTTGAAACATGCAAGGATTTAATAACTTATGGTCTTAACCTTGTTATTCAAAAATTTGATTTACCTAATAGTGAGATGGCGGAATTTTATGCTATGGAAGGTGAAAGCAAGTGGAAGAGCAAGATCAGGACAAAATTTTATATTAGAGTATACAGAATTGATGATAAAATAGGTGAGAATATTCTGCGTGAAATAATTGAAACTTCAAAAAAAGCAAGTGCTCACAAGGCTATGTGTATAGCTACTTCGGATTATACCAATTATGCAATGAATTATGCGCAATCGCGTAATATTGAAATGCTTAGCAAAGAAAAACTGTCAGAGCTGCTGAAAAAAGCATACATGGACAAAAAACAGGAAAAAGAGAATCAATCATAGTTTATTATTTGGAGTTTCCATGATTGAGATACTTAAAGCGAATTCTCCAAGGGTTGAATTAAAGGGGACAATGACTGTTTCAATTGATGCCGGACATAATATCATGTGATTTGGCCCTACTATTACAGATGGAAGAGCTATATTGAGTGTCAATGTACTAAACTGCTTTTTTACATTTCCTGCTATTATATTAATGACTTCACAGATTGCGTCTACAGTTATATGGTCTATATCAAATGCCTTCTGACCTGTGAATGCCTCGGGAATTTTCAGAGCTCCCTTTTTGGTAAACGATATTGCTATTACTCCTAATAAGTCACCCATAATACCAATTATACTTGATATATCAAAGGGATGACTTGGGTGTGTATCATCCTTGGTATAAGGTTGTCCGGGTTCTGCTTTTATATTCATTATTTTTTCAAAAAAATTTTCAGTAACTAATATAAACGGATCGATGTATTTTTTCTTCATTATCCATTCCTTGTCAATTTATTTATGCATTTAAAAAAACCGATGTTTCAACAAAGTAGTTTAAAAGCCCGCTAAAATGTAGAAAAGTTTTAACTTCTATGGACTGCTTTGTATATGCTTTCAATCCCGACGCGTCGGGACAAATTAGAATTATAAGGTATCTTTAATGTGGTTATACTTCCTATATTAGAATTGATTAAGGATAATTTCAAGCAATTAATGCTCTTGACAATAAATAAATTTCAGTGGATTATGTTAATACAGCGGTTTATTTTTGTAGATACTTGAGGAATGAAATGGAAAGACGTGCTCATGTTAGATATGACCCGGATGAAAATGCAGTCTCAGAGATAATTTATCATAAGGATAAAAAAGAGATACAAAAAATAGGTCTTATTTTTGATGAATCGTTTTCAGGGTGTTCTGTTGTTCTGACTGGAAACGTTCCCTTCAAGGTTAATGAAAGGGTTCTTATAAAGTCCGGTAAACTTGACTCAAGATATGCAGATGTATGCTGGATAAGAAAGATTGAATCCGGTATATTTAAGATCGGCATAGCTTATGGACAGAGCTGACACGAGTCTTTGCCGGGTTATACAATCCCGATTTATTGAATGGACAAATTTAGTTATTAAAGGTTTCCTTATCATTAAAATTACTAATGATTTTTTCTTGTTAATCTATTTATATTTTAGAGAGGTGATTCCCAATGGCGGACAGACAGGATCAAATGATTGGATTAAATAAAAAAGATCCCGAGGGTCTGGGTCCCAATGGTAAACCATACAAGGTTTTGGTTGTTGATGATTCGGCAGTAATGCGGATGATTATAATAAAAATACTTAAATCGGAACTCTATGAGATAGTTGGTGAAGCAGAGAATGGCGAAGCGGCTGTTGAGCTTTTTAAAGAATATGATCCGGATATTGTTACTATGGATGTTCATATGCCGATAATGGATGGGTTGGTTGCGTTAAAAGAAATGTGTTCTTATGATTCAAATGCTTGTGTCATTATGTTGACCAGCGATTCGGAAGAGTCTCTTGTTAAAACAGCCCTGATACAAGGGGCAAAGGATTTTATACTTAAACCTCCTGAAAGAAGAACAGTTCTGGAAAAGGTAAAGAAAAATTTACGTTGATTAAATTCAGGGTATTATAGGATTTATTAATGAGTTTTAATGATTTGGATAACAGAGATATACCCATTGATAAGGAAATAGTATCAATAAGTATTGATGAAGTAAATGAGGCTGTTAAAAATATAAATATACAGCTTCTCATTCTTGAAGATAAAGGATTTGATGAAAAACTTATTAATGAGATTTTCAGATATTTTCATTCTATTAAGGGACTTGCCGGATTACTTAATCTGTCTACAATGAAAGATTTATGTCAGAAGATTGAAGATATTTTAGGCAAAATACGAGCCGGTAAAATTTCTATTAACTCTGAATCGCTTGATCTGATTTATCATGGAATTGATATTATAAAAAATATTATTGATTCCTTTAAAAATAAAAAAAATATAGATGATCATGCGGATGATATACATGATTTAACAAATAAACTTGTTCATCTTAATAATCCTTCAAAAAAAGTAAAAATAACAAAGGAAGCAAAGGCTGCAAAAATAACAAAGGCTGCAAAGAAAACGGTTAAGAAATCCCCGGTAAAGAAAATTCCAAAAAAGGAAGCTGATTTTTTGGAAAAGCCGAAGATTCTTGAGGATACTTTCAGGATAAAAACGAAAAAGCTTGATTATATAATGAACAGGGCAAATGAGATTAGTGTCAATTCAATACAGTTGCTGGGAAATTTTAATGAAATTAAAATACTCGCCGGTGAAATAAAAAAACTAAAACATGATGTAAAAAAACTTATAACTGACAATGATTCAAAACCTGCAAAAATAAAAAATATATTAAATAATATTCATTCTAATATGCTTGAATATATTGGTAATCTGGACAAGGTTATTGAAGGAGTGACCATATCTTCAAGTCAATTAAGTGATGGTATAATAAAGGCTAGAATGGTTTCAATAGATGAGATTTTTTCACAGTTTCCCAAACTTGTACGTGATATTTCCAGAAAGTATAACAAGAAAATAAAATTTGATATAAAAAGCAATAATCTGGAAATAGATAAACAACTTGTAGAATTGATATATATGCCTCTTGTTCATATACTGAGAAATGCTGTAGATCACGGGATTGAAACAAAGGCAAAAAGAATTAAAAAGGGTAAGCATGAAAAAGGGCATCTTGAATTAACTTCAGAGAAGGATGAATTCTTTCTATACGTAATAGTAAAGGATGACGGGGGAGGAATTGATCCTGAGGTTATAAAAAAAATAGCCTTAAAGAAAAAACTTATAACAAAGGAAAAGCTTGAAAAACTTCCGCCTGCGATGGTATATGATCTTATTTGTCTGCCGGGATTCAGCACAAAGAAAAAAGTGACAGAAATATCCGGCAGGGGTGTCGGGATGGATGTTGTTAAAGATAATGTAGAAAAAATAAATGGAACCCTTGAGATTTCTTCTGAAATCAACAAGGGTACTATTTTTAAAATGATTATACCTACCAATATAGCCCTAATAAGAGGGTTTTTATATGAAGAACAGCCTGATGATTAAATTTCTTCTATTTCTTCAATCTTTTCCTGTTTAGCCTCTGTTTGTGAATTATCTGTTTCCTTCTTTGCTTCCAGAAACTGCTTTTTTACGCTGTCAAGAAGCTTTTGTTCAGATTCAGCAATATTATCATCTGCCATAGCAGCTTTTTCCATGAGCTTGTATATTTTGTTTCTGTGTTTGGTATTTTCAGGCATTCTTATTACAAGCCGGCCGTTTTGAGCCATGTTAAACATTTGCTGAAGGTTCTGGACTTTGAAGCCCCATTTTTTTGCTATTTGTTTTGCGAATACTTCTTCTTCTTTGTCAAATACTCCGTCAGCCGCAATCATAACCATCACATTGTTTAAAGCAAAATCCCTGACATCGTACATCTTATCAAGCATTTCCGGGTCTATTTTATAGACAAATTCACTGCTGTGATCGCTTAAGTATTGCTGATACTCAGAAACAGATATTATGTCAGTGATTATCCATTCGTTTTTTGTGCTGTTTAACGGGGAGTCACAGTAGCCGCATTTGATTTCCAATGTGTTTTCGGCTGCTGCTCCGCAGTTTGGACAATTATGAGTGTAGAGAGATCCTTTACTCGCACTGGCTTGTTTATCCCTTGAGAGAAGTATTATTTCTGTTTTTGATATGACTGCCTGATCTATTTTTTCTGCTTTTCCGTCAGTCAGACGTACCCGCTGAAAAGATGACCGGATTGATACTGAGAGAATGTTTTTTTGTTTTTCTTCACGCACACTCAATAATGAGACGTCGTTGAGGTATATCCTGTTGTAAACATGATTTTCCCCTGATGCTTTTAGTTTTTCGAATAGTTCGTTTGATACAAATCGTCTCATGATCGTTGGATCATCTAGTGTCTTTGCAGTTAAAATTTGAAGATAACCGTTACTTGCTTTGTCTTCGATAAGTTCTACACTGAAGTCCTCATTTTCACCAATTAGTTCCTGTATTTTTCCTGTTAGAGTGGATGTTTTTGACATTTTCGGATGTGTTCCAATATAGTCATCAGCCTGGGTTATCTCGGAGAGTACCCAGTCAAATTCTCCTGAATTCAGCATAGAGCCGCAGTATTCACATTTGCTGACTTCTCCCATTTTTTCAGGAAGTTCCGCGCCGCAGTTGGGACATCCGGGTGAGTTGTACATATCCTTCTCTGCCGCGCCTCTTTTTCTCAAGAATGACCAGTATTCGACAAACTCTTCAGAGCCTCCGGAGTTGAGGGAAGAATCAAGTTCACTAATGAATTTGTCAACAATTGAGGCATGAATGGCCGCATGGATGATGTCATAAGACCCGTCTGTTTCAACTTTATCCAGATATATATTTTTAACCTCAAGCTTTTCAATTGTGTTTTTTTGCTTTAGTATGTCCATCATTTTAAATTGGGTATTGAAACGCTGATAGATTCCATCAGACATGAATTTTCTAACTTTTGATATGTCTTTATTCTGCCAGCCTTCCTGTATCTGAATAAAGGCGGTTTTTACTTTTTTCTTGAATTCTTCTTCATTAAACGCGGGATTATTTTTTGTGAATTTATCATACCCTTTAATTGTTTTAGGAGCTCCACCGGAAGGTAAATTATTGAGTACAGTTCTTTGTTTTGCTTTTTTGCGGATTATAAGTGCTATTACAATAATAATCCCTATAACTATGAAATTTAGAGGAAAAGGCAGTCTGATAAGCAGATGTATAATGATGTAGACCAATGCTCCAATGCCGTCTCCACCACCACCACCACCGCTTCTACCACCGCCGCCTCCGGCTCTCGCAAAAAGAAAAGAAACGCAAAATATCAGAATTAATGCAATTACTCCAAGAACCAGGAGTTTTTTAGTTTTCATTGAATGCTCCTTAAAAGGTGAAAATGTGTGGGTTTACGCATATTAAGACAAAACCTTTGTGTATTATAAGGAAATGCATAGTTAATGCAAGAGTATTGTTGGCAAAAGAAATTTATTTGAATTTATAGTTTTCCAGTTTTTCCGGCCCTGCTAAAATTTCTCTGCAAACATGCAGTATGCCGTTGTCTTTAGTTCTTATTGACCATTTGATAAGGGAAATTGTATCGTTTACAATTTCTATTCCTGTAATACACCGTGGATGAATGCATGATCCATCATTGAAGTAAGGCAGGGATTCGGCTGCAGGCATTATTGAGCGGTGAGTATGACCGGCAATTACCATTTGTTTATTATCTTTTACCCATTTAATAATCTTTTTATCAATTTTGTCCTTTTTTTTAAAGTTTTTTGCCGGGTCTGTAGGATCTTTGAATCCGAGAAGATCCAGGTGTTTCCAAATATGTCTTACAAAAAACCTTCCAAGACGCCATATATAGTAATTAATAAAATCAACCTGATGACCATGTATCAGGAATATTTTAAGGTTCTTATTTTTATGTTTTAGTATAAGTCCCTCATGCAGCCGGATTCCTTCAAACAAGGGTTCGTATTTCCCCCCCCGTTCATTATAATATTTATATATTGTTTTTTTCACAATATTTCTACTCTTTCGTTCAATAT